>DATHUB010000303.1:0-1718 GCA_035462695.1 Coriobacteriia bacterium
GCCGTCGCCGAAGGACCGCAGGTAGGCGTCTACGCTCCCGAACTCGCGCTCGACGACGATCAACTCCCCGGCGTTCGCGATGATCGCGTCGAGCTTGGTCTTGTTGCGCACGATCCGTGAGTCGGCCATTAGGCGCTCCACGTCGTCGGGCGTGTACGCGGCGACCTTCTCGGGATCGAAGCCGTCGAACGCCGCCAAGATGCCGTCCCACTTGGCGTCGATCACCTTCCAGCTGATCCCTGAAGAGAACACGGCACGCGACATCGTCGCGAGATAGTCCGCGAGCGAGGTCGGCTCGGCACTCGTGATGGGCATTGGCGCATCCCTCCCTGGAACTCGATGTCATTTGTTGGTACCCGTAGTCTTCGCCGAGCCCGCGGGTAGGCCGAGTTCGCGCAGAGCGCCTGTCCGACCGAGCCGGGCGCAGCGCGGGTACCAACGACGAGTGGGCGAAGCAACATCGCCCGGGATCCTCTCGGAAAGGACTCGCCATGGCCACGCAGACGGACACCGCGGAGCAGACGCGTCAGCAAGTCACCCTTACCCGAGTTTTCACCGCAACTCGTCAGGCGGTCTGGGCCGCATGGACGACCCCCAAAGGGTTCGCCGGCTGGTTCGGCACGCCCCCGTACACCACGCCCGCGTCCCGCGTGTCGATGGATGTCCATGCCGATGGAGAGTGGCGCGCGACGCAGGTCTCGGAGATCGACGGAGCCGAGCTCCCGTTCATGGGTCACTACCGAGAGGTGATCGAGCCAGAGCGCCTCGTCTTCACGTTCGAAGACCCGGACAACCCTGACGACCCGAACATCGAGATCGCCACGGTGATCCTGCGGGGCGACGGCGGAGTGACCGAGATGACCTTCAACCAGCGGGGACATCTCCCCGAGGAGCAGTACGGGATGCTCGAGAAGGGCTACACGCTGTTCTTCGATCGCCTTGAGGAGTACCTGGCGAAGTCCGCCTGAGGCGAGGATGCTTGAGATAGCGACTGCGGAGCGAGCGGAGGTAGCGCCATGAGCCGAGCACTAGTCACGTACGCGACCAAGTACGGGTCGACGCGAGAGGTCGCCGAGGCGATCGCATCGACGCTGACCGAGTCGGGGATCGAGACCGACGTGCTGCACGCCAAGGACGTGACGGACGTCGCGCCCTACTCGGCGGTCATCGTGGGCGGACCGCTCTACTACTTCCACTGGAACCGGGACGCCCGCCACCTGCTTTCGCACCATCACAAGGCACTCGCCTACAAGCCGGTGGCGGTCTTCGCGGTGGGACCGATGGAGGACACTGAGGAGCAGTTCGAAAGCGCTCGGGGGCAGCTCGACAAGGCGCTGGCGAAGTTCGAGTGGCTCAAACCCAAGGCGGTCACCGTCTTCGGCGGCAAGTTCGATCCGACCGGCCTGCGATTTCCCGACAACAATCCCGGCATGAAGAACATGCCCGCGAGCGACATCAGGGACTGGGACGCGATTCGCGAATGGGCGGCGGGGCTGCCCGAACTGTTGGGGCTGCGGATTCCGCAGCAGGCAACGACTCGCTAGGAGCATGCCGGCCTGAGGTGCGAGCTACGCGATCAGTCCCCATGCGTCGGTCCACTGATCGGTCAACGCCTGCACGATTCCGAACGCTCGCGACAGCTGTTGGTCTGTGCTCGCGGTCGGTCCGATGAGGCGACCCGATACAGCGAGCGAGACGATGCCGTGAAGGGAGACGAA
>DATHUB010000304.1:0-6620 GCA_035462695.1 Coriobacteriia bacterium
TCAGTTCGCCGACTGAGAATGAAACGCCGAGAGATCGCTCGAACCCGGCGATCACCGCGTCGGCGATCCGGTCAAAGGCCACTCGGCCCCCTGAGGCCTGCGCGATCGTTGCCGTGACGTTCGCCAGCTTGGCCTCCCCCGCCTCGTCCAGCCGGAAGATGCGTGCCTCGCGCGCCACGTCACGCGTGACGGTGAAGGACCCGTGCTGCAGCACCGTCGAGCCGAGCCACACCTGCGCGGATCCCGACAGCTTCATGGCTCCGAGGGACAGGTCGGCGCGCGTGGTCGTCAGATAGCAGGCAGCCGAAGGCGCGGATTGCCGGTCGCGCTCGGTCAGCTCTGCGTCGACGCCAAGATCCCGGTACGCCGCGGCGAGTGGAGCGCACAGATGGCGATACGAGGCGGCGACACCTCGCGGCACGCCGTCCTCGATGCGAGCGACGACGGCATACGTGAGTTCGTCATCGTGCAGCACGCCTCGACCGCCTGTGAAGCGCCTGACGACGTCGACGCCCAACTCGCGCGCGGCCTGAAGGTCGAGACCCTCGAGTTGCTGGAACCGTCCGAGTGTCACGGTAGGCGTGGCCCAGCGGTAGAGCCGCAGCGTGGGTGGGGCCTCCCCCCCATCGACGGCAACCTGAACGGCCCGGTCGCGCGCCATGTTCGTGGCGCCCTCGACCGGGCCGTCGATCAGAAGTCTCCAGTCGGCCACTAGGCCGGCGGGGTCCAGCGAAGCACGGGTTCGCGCGCGGCTCGGGCCTCGTCCAGTCGCCTCACAGGAGTCGTGTAGGGAGCACCCTTCACGAGGTCCGGATCTGCTGAGGACTCCTCGGCTATAGCGATCAGCGCGTCGGCGAAGGCGTCGAGGGCGGCGATCGGCTCGGTCTCGGTCGGCTCGATCATCAGAGCCTCATCGACGAGCAGCGGGAAGTAGACCGTCGGCGGGTGGAAGCCGTAGTCGAGCAGGCGCTTGGCCATGTCGAGAGTCCGAACTCCGTGCTCGCGCTTCTGACGTCCGCCGGAGAGAACGAACTCGTGCATGCACACCCGGTCGTACGGCAGGTCGAAGGAGCCTTTGAGCTTCTCCTTCAGATAGTTCGCCGAGAGCACCGCCTGATGAGCGACCTCGGCGAGACCGTCGGGTCCCAGCGCCCGGACATAGGCGTAGGCGCGAACCAGCACGCCGAAGTTGCCGTAAAAGCTTCGCACGCGTCCGATCGAGCCCTCGGGGGTGTTGAGCCCGAAGGTACCGTTCGACTGGCGGAACGGTATAGGTCCGGGAAGGAACTGAGCGAGCGGCGCAGTCACGCATACCGGTCCGGCTCCGGGTCCTCCACCGCCATGCGGTGTCGAGAATGTCTTGTGCAGGTTGATGTGAAGCGCGTCGAAGCCCTGGTCTCCCGGACGGGTCACGCCGAGTACTGCGTTGAGATTCGCACCGTCGCAGTACGCGAACGCTCCGACGGCGTGAACGGCCTCGGTGATCTCGAGAATCTGCGGATCGAACAAGCCGACCGTGTTCGGGTTCGTCAGCATGAACGCGGCGACGTCTTCGTCGAGTACCGCCTTCAGGGCGTCCAGATCGACGAGTCCGTCATCGCCGCTGGGAATCGTCACGGTCTCATAGCCGCACATCTTCACACTGGCCGGGTTGGTCCCGTGCGCCGTGTCCGGAATGACGACCTTCTTGCGCGGGTCACCGTTGGCGGTATGCGCCGCGCGGAAGCACATGAGCGCCGTGAGTTCGCCGTGCGCACCCGCGGCAGGCTGAAGCGTGACACCCGGAAGACCGGAGATCTCCGCAAGCGACTCGGAAAGACCAACCATGAGCTCGAGTGCGCCCTGGACGGTGTCAACGGGCTGATACGGATGAAGCCCGGCAAAACCGTCGAACCGGGCGGCGTCCTCGTTGATTCGCGGGTTGTACTTCATGGTGCAGCTGCCGAGCGGGTAGAAGCCGGAATCGACGCCGAAGTTCATCTCGGCGAGGTGCGCGTAGTGCCGCATGATCTCGAGTTCCGTGACATTCGGCAGCTGAGGAGACTCGGTGCGATCCGCCCCACCGAGCGCTTCGCTCAAATCGACTTCGGGGACGTCGAGCGCCGGCCCGAGCACGCAGCTCGACTCCGGCGACCCCAGGTCGAAGATGGACTCTCGTGGTCCGCGCAGTGGAGCGCCTGATGGAGTGTTCGCCAGCTGCTCGCTCACAGGGCCGCCACCTCCTCGGCAAACGCGTCCATCTCTTCGCGCGTGCGCTTCTCGGTCACCGCGAAAAGGATCATGTCGTGCTCGTCCTCCACCGAGAGAATGATGCCGGCGAAGAAGCCGCGCTCGAACATGCGCGCGTGCATCTCGTCAGCATCCCCCTTGTAGGTCAGCGCGAACTCGTAGCCGAATGGATCCTCCCAAGGCGCCGCGAACTTCCCCGTCTCGATGAGACGGTCGCGCAGGTAGCGCGCCTTCGCGACACATGCCCGGGCTATCTCGGAGAGGCCCACGCTGCCAACTGCTGCGAGATAGGCCCCGGCCGCCAAGGCATTGAGGGCGTGGTTGCTGCATATGTTGCTCGTCGCCTTCTCGCGACGTATGTGCTGTTCCCGCGTCGAGAGGGTCAAGACGTACGCCTTCTGCCCATCCGCGTCGACGGTCTGGCCGACGAGTCGTCCCGGCATCTGCCGAACGTTCTTCTGTCGGCAAGCGAAGAAGCCGAGCCCGGGACCGCCGAAACTCATGGCGTTGCCGAGGGGCTGGCCCTCTCCCACCACGATGTCCGCACCAAAGGTGCTCGGCGGCTCCATGATGCCCAGCATGATCGGATTCGCGGCGACGACGAACAAAGCGCCCTCGCCGTGGGCGATCTTACCGAGCGCGTCGAGATCCTCGAGCACGCCTACGAAGTTGGGGCTTGCGACCAGAACCGCGGCAACGCTCGCGTCCATAGCATCCGCGACCTGTGTCGGATCGAGACGCCCTCCGTCGAAGTCGATCACCTCGACGTCGACGTGCCCAGCCTCCGCGTACGTGTACATGACTTCAATCCACTCGGGGTGGACACTACCCGCCACCAGCACTTTCTGGCGCTTGGTGACTCGGCAGGCCATGAGAGCGGCCTCGACGAAGGCCGTCGCACCGTCGTACATCGAGGCGTTTGCGACGTCCATTCCGGTCAGCGCACAGATCATCGACTGGTACTCGAAGATCGCCTGCAAGGTGCCCTGCGACACCTCCGGCTGGTACGGCGTGTACGCAGTGAAGAACTCAGGCTTGCGCAGGACGTGGTCGACGACGCTGGGTACGTGGTGGTCGTAGACGCCTGCTCCCGCGAAGTTGACGATCCACGAGGCCGGGATGTTGGCTCCGGAGAGGCTCTTGAGGTGCCTCGCGAGGTCGATCTCGCTCATGCCGGCCGGCAGTTCGAGCGGGCGGTTCAGGAGTGCCTTCTCGGGCACGTCCGCGAAGAGCTCTTCGACTCGCTCAACGCCAACAGCGCGAAGCATTGCCTCGCGCTGTTCGCACGTGACTGGTATGTAGCGCATGAGGGCCTAACCCGCAGTCACGAAGTCGTCGTACTCCTCGGCGGTCATGAGACCGTCGTACTCGGACGGATCGTCCATCCGGACCTTGATCATCCAGCCCGCTGCATGCGGGTCGGAGTTGACGACCTCGGGAGTGTCGCCGAGGGAATCGTTGACCGCGATGATCTCGCCCGTCAGGGGCGCGTACAGCTCGGAGACCGACTTGACGGACTCGATCTCGCCGAAGGTCTCGCCGGCGTTCACCGAGTCGCCCTCGCTCGGCAGGTCGACGTAGACGACCTCGCCCAGCTGGTCCTGCGCGAAATGTGAGATACCGACGGTAGCGGTGTCCCCGTCCACCAGGACCCACTCGTGGTCGTTCGAGTACTTGCGATCGCTCGGATGTGCCATGCTCTCCTGCGCTCCCTCCGCGGACGGGCGGTCCGTCCCTAGCCTGCCAGCGATGTGGTTGTGACGAACGGTGCCTTTGCAACCGTCGCCTTTGCGGTCTTCTTGCGGATCGACACGTCGAGTCGAGTGTCCACCGATGCGAGCTCGGCAGGCAGATACGCGGTTGCGATACCCGACTGGAGGGTCGGCGAGAAGGTGCCGCTCGCTACCTTACCCACCTCGTCCCCCTCGTGCAACACGGGGAAACCGGGCCGCGGTATGGCCCCCTCTACCAGCAGGTACGCGAGCTTGCGGTCGGGGCCCTGCTCGCGGACGCGTGCGACGGCCTCCGAGCCCATGTAGCCGCTCTTGCTCTTCGGACACACCCAACCGAGTCCAGCCGAGATCGGATCGATCTCCCGATCCATGTCGTTGCCGTAAAGGTGATAGCCCATCTCGAGCCGTAGCGTGTCACGCGCGCCGAGTCCAGCGGGAGTCACTTCGGGGAACGACAGCAGCAGGCGCCAGATCGCCGGCGCCATCGATGCACTGCACACGATCTCGACGCCGTCTTCGCCGGTGTAGCCCGTGTGGGCGATCAGGACAGGTACCTTGCCGTCCAGCATCGCTTCACCGATGCGAAAACGGGGTGGCAGCTGCCACTCGGGCCCCGCAAGTTCGGTGATGACTTCGAGTGCCTTCGGCCCCTGCACGGCGATCAGGCCCGTGCGGTCGGACTCGTCGACGATCTCGAGGTCGGCGGGCGCATGCTGCTTGAGCCAGTCGAAGTCGGCGTCCCGGTTCGAGGCGTTGGCGATCACCAGGTACTCGAGGTCGCCGGAGTGGTAGACGATGAGGTCGTCGATGATCCCGCCGTCCTCGTCGAGCAGCAGCGTGTACTGCGCTTGGCCAAGCTCCGAGATGCGATGCAGGTCGTTCGTCAGCATGCGCTGGAGGAAGTCGAAGGCGCCAAAGCCGAACACCCGGAACTCGGCCATATGACACACGTCGAAGATGCCGACCGATGAACGCACTGCGTTGTGTTCCTCGATGATGCCCGCGTACTGCACGGGCATCTCCCAGCCGGCGAAAGGCACCATTCGGGCACCCAATGCGAGGTGCTCTTCGTACAAGGGCGTGCGCCGCAGCGCGTCAGTCATTGTGAGTCCCTCCGATGCTTGAGCGTGACGCTAGTACGATACCGCACCCTGACTCAGCACCAGACAAGCCTGGGCCGGTGCGCCGGTGAAGCGCCGCCATCCTCTCACGAGCGCGATGCCGATCCGTTCGAAGACGTTGGGCGCGTCGACGTCCTGAGTGGCGACGAGCGGGACAGTCGCAACGACCCTCCCCCGCTGGGTGAACGTGGCGACTCCCACGCGATCCCCCTGTTTGACCGGCGCACGCACCGCGGCCATCTTAACCGAGCGATCGATGGGACCCGCGAGATCGAACACGGGGATGGTGGTCGCTTTCGCGATCCTTCCCGGAACCGCAAGGTCCAAGTAGTCGGTCACGACCGCTTCGCCGACAACAGTTCCCGCCGAGGAGAGCTTCTGCGTTCGATAGTGCGTGAAGCCCCAGTCGAGAAGCTCCCGTGCGTCGGCGAAACGCTGCTGCTCGCCGGAGGTGCCGAGCACGACTGCATACAGCTCCTGGCCGTCGCGCTTCGCCGAGACGACGACGGAGTAACCGGCGTCGTTGGTCCAGCCGGTCTTCACGCCGTTCGCGCCGTCGTAGGAGCGGAGCATCACGTTGGTGTTCTCGATCTTCTGCGAACCGCCCGCGTGCTGTATCCGAGCTGACCGGCGCTTCACGATGCTGCGGAACTGCGGGTTGCGCATGGCGTAGCGGGCCAGAACACCGATGTCGGCGGCGCTCGAGTAGTGCGCCTTCTGGTCGAGGCCGTGTGAGTTGCTGAAGTGGGTGTGCGAGAGGCCGAGTTCTCGGGCCTTCTCGTTCATCATCTCGACGAAACGCTTCTCGTCGCCGGCCACGTGTGCCGCCACGGTTACCGCCGCATCGTTGCCGGACTTGACCAGCAGGGCCTCTAGAAGCTCGGACATCTTCAGCTTCTCGTCACTGTCCAGAAAAGACGTCGACTCACCGACCGTTCGCGCAGACATCGGCACCGTGACTATCTCGTCCGGCTTGGAGTTCTCCATGGCCACGATCGCGGTCATGATCTTCGTGATGCTCGCCATCGCGCGCTCGTCCCCCGAGTTGCGGGACCATATGACCCGCCCGTCGTAGGCAATGAGAGCGCCTGCCTGCATCGAGACGTCCGGCAGTGCGTCGCGCGTGACTCCCAGCTTCTTGGTGGTCGTGCCGTCGACACGGTCCGCGGCCCTTGCTGACGCAGGAACCGCCCCGAGGGTGAGAAGCACCGTCAGAGCGAAGGATAGAAGCACTCTGGCCAGGTGCTTATCCACCCGAACCGGAGTGCCGATAGTAGTTTGGGTCGTGTTTTCGCCCGCGTACGAAGATGGTGTCCGGTTCTGCGCGTTCACGTGACCGAACTGGGGCAGGGCGCGATGAGCTCGTGACATATGGAGTGGCTGATCCAACTCGTTGATTACGGTACGTGCATCCTACACTGCAGGTCCCGTGCCTGCCCGCCAGACCGACTGCTCCGTAGACACACTGTTGGAATCGAGGGTCTTGGTGACGTACAGGCGAGTCGAGCAGAGCGTCCTTCTCTTAGGAGCGCTCGCC
>DATHUB010000305.1:0-1880 GCA_035462695.1 Coriobacteriia bacterium
GGCTGCGTATATGCCGTTCACCATCATCGTGCGACCGGTCCCGAGCTCGGCCAAGTCCGCCTCGGACGTGTCCTCGGAGAAGGTGAAAGAGGCGACGTTCGGGTACGTCTCCGGATCGATGCCCACCATCTGGACCTGACCGCCGTTGATCTTCGCCATGCCGATGCGCATGGTCGCGACTTCGCTCACACCAGGAGTCTCCGCGATGCGATCGACGAGGTCTTGATCCGCCCCAACATGAGAACCGCCCAGGATGAGGCCCTGCGGAATCAGCACGAAGTCGCTGCCGAGGGACTTGTCGATGTAGTCGAAGAATCCGGCAAAGATCGAGGCGATCAGCCCGACCATCGACACGACGACCGCCAAGGAGATGAGAATCGCCGAGGCGGTGGCCGCCGCACGGCCGGGCTGACGGGTGAGGTTGGAGTTGGCGAGATCGGCCGTCGCCGGAGAGAAGGGCTGAATGATGCGCGACAGCGCCCTCGAAAGCGGCTCTATGAGAACAGGGGCGATCAGAATGAGGCCGACGAGGAAGAACACAGCGCCGATTCCCACGGCCGTCGAGTTGCGCCAAACAAGCAGGGGGATCGACAGCCCCAGCACGATCCACCCCACTAGCACCGCCTTACGGTGTCCGCGCTCGGTCACCTCGGCGAGCTGCGGTCTCAGCGCTTCGAGTGGCGTTATCCGCGCCGCTTGGCGTGCCGGGATGATTGCGCCGAGTACGGTGACTCCCACGCCGAGCAGGATTGCGAGCGCCCAGGTCGCCGGCGTGAACTGCGGCTGGATGACGCCAAGGTCCATGTGCAGCGTGTCGCGCCAGATCGGAGTGATGCCGGCGATTCCACCGGCAGCAAGCAGGTAGCCTGCAGCCAGCCCGAGGGCAGTCCCCAGAACGCCTTGCAGCACGCTTTGCGCGAGGAACACTCCGAGTACCGTCCGACGGTCCGCCCCGATCGCCCTGAGCATACCGATGTCGTGCCTGCGCTCGGAGACGAGCGTGCGGAACGTGTTGAGGATGATGAAACCGCCCATTATGAGCGCGAAGACGCCGAACATCGTGAACGCGAACTGGCTGACCTTCAGCGACGCAAGCAGCTGGTTCTCCGTGGACAGACCGCCCACGTTGTAATCGGCGCCCAGCGCGCGGCGTGTCGCCTCTTCGACCGTCGCCCGGTCTGCTCCAGGTGTCAGCCGCCCGTCCACGTTGCTCACCTTGCCGGGTGTGCCGAGCATCCTTCCTGCATCCGCCAGCGTCACGTACACCTCAGGCGTCCCGGGAGAGGATCCGCTCGCGAGAAGTCCCACCACCGCGAGGCGCTCGACCCCCGAGACAGTCGGGACGGTGATGTGACCGCCGAGCCGCACCCTGAGCTTCTCGGCGGTGTCCAGGCCGATGACCGCGTTACCGCGATCGCCGGCAGCGAGCATCCGCCCGGACGCGACGGCGAATTCGCGTACCTGCATGGCGGTACGCGGTTCGATGCCGACGATTTGTATCGCCGTCACCGGGCCACCTGCCGGCATGCCCACCGGCCGCCGAAGCGCCGGAGTCGCGGCGGCCACGCCTTCTACGTCGGAGACTTCCTCGGCGATCGCGGGGTCGAAGTACCCGTTGCTGGCACTGGTCACCGACAGGTCTACCTGACCTGCGGCACCGACCAGCGTGCGGTTGAACGCGTCGATCATGCCGGGGAGCATCCCGTTGAGTCCGAAGATAATTGCCACGCCGAACACCACGGCCAGCGTGGTCAGGAGCGTCCTCAGCTTGCGCCCCCACAGGTAGCGCCAGGCGAGTGTGAGAGACACGTTCACAGCAGGCCCACCTTCTCCATCGCCGCACGGGCGTCATCGGAGCCGGCGATCTTGGTGTCGTCGAT
>DATHUB010000306.1:0-6045 GCA_035462695.1 Coriobacteriia bacterium
CCAGACCGGGCGCAGGTGCGGACGCCGACGGCTACGACTCCGACCTGAAGACGCTCTCGACCTACCTGGCCTCAGACACCGAAGCGACGGCGGGGCTGCGCGCCGACGGCTTCTGGCTCACGATGGAAGACGGGGTTGTGATCGGCATCGAGGAGCAGTACGTGCCCTAAGGCGTGCCGAGACGAGCGGCAGTCGCGGTCGCCCTCCGGTCTCACCGACGCTTCTTCTTCCCGTGAGCGCTGCCCTTTCGAGCTCCCTGCTTGAGGCGGTCGAGCACGTCGTCGGCGGACAAGGCCTCGATCTCGGCACGAAGCTTCACGACTTGGTCGCGCAGCCGAGCCGCCGTTTCGAAGTCGAGGTTCTCGGCGGCCGAGGCCATCTCGTCCTCCATCGATGAGATCAGCCTCAGCGCCTCTCCCTTCGGCAGCTTGGCCAGCTCGCGAGCCGCCTCTGTGGCGGGCAGAGTCTCGTCTCCACTCCGCACGTACTGCACGATGTCGGCGATCGCCTTGCGGATGGTTTGCGGCTCGATGCCGTGTTCCAGGTTGTACGCGACTTGGATGGCGCGGCGTCGGTCGGTCTCGTCGATGGCATGCGTCATCGAGTCCGTGACCCGGTCGGCGTACATGATGACTTGGCCGGATACGTTGCGTGCTGCGCGTCCGATCGTCTGGATGAGCGAACGGACGTTGCGCAGGAACCCTTCCTTGTCGGCGTCGAGGATCGCGACGAGGGAGACCTCCGGCAGATCGAGTCCTTCTCGCAGCAAGTTGATGCCGACCACGACGTCGGTCACGCCCGCCCGCAAGTCCCGAAGGATCTCGACCCTCTCGAGAGTGCCGATATCGCTGTGCAGATAGCGCACCTTGATGCCCTGCTCGAAGAGGTAGTCCGTGAGGTCCTCGGCCATCTTCTTCGTAAGAGTCGTGACCAGGACCCTCTCGTTCCGGGACACCCGATCCTTGACCTCTCCGATCAGGTCGTCGATCTGACCTTTGGACGGCCTCACGATCACCTCGGGGTCCACGAGGCCGGTGGGACGGATAATCTGCTCGACGACCTGCTGGGAGATCCCGATCTCGTAGTCTCCGGGCGTGGCCGAGACGTAGACGAACTGCGGCACCTTCTTCTCGAACTCGTCAAAGCGCAGCGGGCGGTTGTCGAGCGCGCTGGGGAGCCGGAATCCGTGTTCGACGAGTGTGATCTTCCTGCTCCGGTCACCCTCGTGCATGCCGCGCACCTGCGGTATGGTCACGTGGCTCTCGTCGACGATGCACAGGAAGTCGTCGGGGAAGTAGTCGATGAGGGTGTTCGGGGGCTCGCCGGGCGCCCTGCCATCGAGATGACGCGAGTAGTTCTCGATTCCGCTCGTGAATCCCATCGTCTCGAGCATCTCGAGGTCGTAGTTGGTTCGCATCTCGAGCCGCTGGGCCTCGAGCAGCTTGCCGTCCGCCTTCAACTCCCCAAGACGCCGATTAAGCTCGTCCTGAATCGTCTGCAAGGCGGCCTGAAGCTTCGTCCTCTCCGTTACGTAGTGCGTGGCGGGCCAGATGGGAATCGAGTCAAACCGGTTGATCACTTCGCCCGTGAGCTGGTCGACCTCAGTGATGGAATCGATGTCATCGCCGAAGAAGTCGACCCTTATCGGGTGATCCGCATACGGCGGGAATATATCGACGACGTCTCCCCTCACCCTGAACGTGCCGCGATCCAAGTCGAAATCGTTGCGGTCGTACTGGATCTCGATCAGGTCCCGGAGCAACTGGTCGCGTTCGTAGCCCTTGGACACGTCGAGGAACGCCGCCATCCCCGCGTAGTCTTCGGGCGAGCCGATGCCGTAGATGCAGCTGACCGACGCGACCACCACGACGTCACGCCTTGAGAGAAGCGCAGCGGTGGCCGCATGCCTGAGCTTCTCGACCTCCTCGTTGATCGAGGAGTCCTTCTCGATGAAGGTGTCGGTCGTCGGGACGTAGGCTTCAGGCTGGTAGTAGTCGTAGTAGCTCACAAAGTAGACGACCGCGTTGTCCGGCAGGAACTCGCGCAGCTCCGAGGCGAGCTGGGCGGCCAAGGTCTTGTTCGGCGCCATGACGAGCGTCGGTTTCTGAACCGACTCGATCACCTTGGCCATCGTGAAGGTCTTGCCCGATCCGGTGACGCCCAGAAGCGTCTGGTGGCGGAGATTCTTCTCGATACCCTCGCTCAACTGCACGATTGCCTTCGGCTGGTCGCCGGCGGGCTCGAACGGCGAGACCACGCGCAGCGCACGTCCGGCTCCGGTGGTCTGGGGCAAGCTCAGGTGTCTGTCCGTACTCACTGATTCCTCCACTCCGAGAACGCGTCGGGATACAGCGCCTCGTACCGGTCCTTGCCGCGAGACACCTTCAGCACGAAGTGCCGCGTCTCGGGAAACTCGATCGTCTCTCGGATGTCCTCGCCCTGCCGTACCCAGCTATCGGCGTTCGCAAGCCCTGCGTTGTACGCCGCGAGCGCGATCTCGATCTCGTGATAGCGCTCCACCAGGTACCTGAGGTATGCCGCACCGTACTCGATGTTAACCTCGACGTCCGACAGCTCGTCCGTGGGGTATCGCTCCTCATCCACGAGCTCCCTACGAGCCAGCTCGTCTGCCGTCGACGGCATGACTTGCATCAGGCCAACGGCCCCCACGGCCGAGCGCGCCGAGGGGTCCCAGTTCGATTCGGCCTCGATCACTGAGGCGATGAGATAGGGGCTCACCCTGTGTCGGAGCGCCGACTCCTCGATTGCGGCCTCGTACTTCAGGGGGTAGTACTGCCGCTGCCAGACAGCGGGCCCCCGGAGGAACAGGAACGTGAGCACGGCTAGTAGCGCAATGACCCCGATGAGTGCGGCCCGGTACCAGGGTCTTGGTATACGAAACAGCATCAGGAACGCCTTGCGGAAGTGACAGCGTCCCAGTAGCGCTCCAAGCCCCGCAGGAACGCTTCTTGGCTGCCGTCGTTCTCGATGATGACGTCGGCCAGGCGCTGACGTACTGCGTCAGGTCCCTGCCGATCGATCCTGCTGTTTACGTCGGCCTCCGACATCCCCTTTCGCGTCGCCCGTTCTGCACGCAGTTCACGGGGAGCTTCGAGCGAGAGTACGGAATCAGCGAGCCTACACAGCTCAGGTACCGCGGTGAGCAGCGGCACCTCGACGACGACGATCTCGTTCGGCGACGTCTGAGAAACCGCGGCCAGCGCCTGCTCCAGCCGCACCACGACAGCAGGGTGAACGATGGCGTTGAGGAGCTCAGCACTTGCCGGGTTCGAGAACGCGGCATTTGCGAGTGCCGGCCGGTTGACCGCTCCCTCGGAGTCGAGAACGTCGTCCCCAAATGCCTCGAGCAGCCTTCCTCGCACCTCCGCGTCTTCGACGAGGACGTCTGCCGCGACCTGGTCGAGATCGATAACGCGGGCGCCGCGACTCGCGAAGTAGCCCGCGGCCGTCGACTTGCCCGATCCAAGGCCGCCTGTCAGTAGAATCGTCAGCATGTCTACTTGGGTACCACAGCCCTCGGCCAAAGCCCACCCCTGACAAGAAAAGGACAGGGCCGGGAGGCAGATGCCACCCGGCCCCGAATCACTTCTAAGCGTGCGAGCTGCTAGTCGGCGTCCTTCACCGAACCGCGCTCCGTAGCGGTGACGTCTTCGGGAGCAAGACCATCGTCGGCGGCAACCGCATCGGCGCCCTCCTCGACGATCTCCTTCACGAGCTCGACTTCACCGCGAGCGTCGGCTACTTCTGCGGCCTCAATGTCGGCTTCAGACGGCTCCTCTGCGGCGGCAGGAGTGTGCAACTCGATGAGCGCTTCACCGATCGCGGTGTTCGCGTCCGCCTCGTTGGTGGTCTCCTCGGCAGCAGCCATCTCGGCGGCCTTCTCGGCGACGTTCAGCTCCTTGTCGGCGGCAGGTGCGAGCTCGACGGCCTCAGCCTCGGTCTCATCGCCAGCCTCGACGGCTTCGGTCTCGACGGCCTCAGCTTCGACGGCTTCGGTCTCAGCGGCCTCTTCGCCAGCCTCGACGGCCTCGGTCTCAGCGACCTCGCCCTCTTCGCCCTCTTCGCCTTCCTCGGCACCCTCGGGTGCTCCGGTGATCTCGATCTCAAAGCCGAGAGTCTCGGCGGCCGAGCGCATCGACAGCGAGATGCGACGGCGCTCCTCGTCGATGTCCATGACCTTGACGTGGACCTTGCTGCCCACGGCCGTTACCTGGTCGGGAGTCTCGACATGGCCCTTGGCCATCTCGGAGATGTGCACCAGGCCCTCGACGCCATCGCCCAGCTCGACGAACGCGCCGAACGGGACGAGCTTCGTGACGGTGCCCTCGATGATGGAGCCAACCGGGAAGTTCTTCACGAGCTGCTTCCACGGGTCCTCGGTGGTCTGCTTCAGACCGAGCGAGATGCGCTCGCGGTCGAGGTCGACGTCGAGCACCTGCACGTTGACCGGGTCGCCGACCTTGACGACCTCGGACGGGTGGTTGACGTGGCTCCAGGACAGCTCCGAGATGTGGACCAGTCCGTCGATGCCGCCGAGGTCGACGAATGCGCCGAAGTCGACGATCGAGGAGACGTTACCCGGAAGGATCATGCCCTTCTGCAGCTTGCCGAGGATCTCGGCTCTCTCATGCTTGCGGCCTTCCTCGAGCACCACGCGGCGCGAAAGGACGACGTTGTTGCGATTGCGGTCCATCTCGATGACTCTCGCCTCAAGGCGACGACCAAGGTAGGTCGTGAGGTCCTTGACACGTCGGAGGTCAACGAGCGATGCAGGCAGGAAGCCGCGCAGGCCGATGTCCAAGATGAGACCGCCCTTGACGACCTCGATGACCTCGCCCTCGACGTTTTCGCCACCCTCGAACTTCTGCTCGATCTTGCTCCACGCGCGCTCGTACTCGGCACGCTTCTTGGAGAGGATCAGTCGACCGTCCTTGTCCTCCTTCTGGAGAACCAGGGCCTCGACTTCGTCGCCAACGGAGACGATGTCGGCGGGATTGGCGTCCTTGCGGATCGACAGCTCACGCGCCGGGATGACACCTTCGGACTTGTAGCCGATATCGAGCAGGACTTCGTCGCGCTCTACGCGAACGATCGTACCGGTAACGAGATCGCCATCATCGAACTCGGTCATAGTGCCGTCGATGAGAGCGTGCATCTCCTCCTCGGTATAGTCCGTCTGCTCTATAATCGTGCCGTTTTGCTCCTGCTCGGTCACTTCTCTGGACCCCTTCCAAAGTCGGGGCCCCCGGGTCATGTCCGTCGCCTACAGGTCCGTGGTCGCCGTGCGTCTACGGTCGTTGCCTACAGGTCTACACATGTCGAGGGGCCTACATTTCACGGTGCCGGGCGTGTCCACGCGACACCAACGCCACAGTATACATGCCAGCATGCCTGTTTTCTAGTCGGTTCGTGCGTGAACCGGCACGCTCTCACGCATGCGACGTGGGCCTCTACCTACCCAAATGTGACCGGACAGAGCCGCTATTTCGCGCTGGTCCAGTCAGAGCCCGTCCCAACGCTCACGTCGAGCGGCACTGCAAGCTCCGCAACGCCCGACATCGCATCGCAGACCATTACCGACAAAGCCTCGACCTCGTGTGTCGGCGCCTCGAATACCAGCTCGTCGTGCACCTGAAGAACCATGCGCGATCTCAGGCCCTCATCGCGCAATCGGCGGTCGACCTGAATCATCGCGAGCTTCATGATGTCGGCCGCCGTGCCCTGCATCGGGTGGTTCATCGCCGTGCGCTCGCCGAACGAGCGCAGTTGGTAGTTCGTGCTGTTCAGCTCGGGGATGTGGCGCTTGCGTCCGAACAGGGTGGATGCGAAGCCGTCGCGGTGCGCTTCCGCAACGACGCGGTCCAGGTACTCTCTGACCTTGGGATAAGCCGCGTAGTAGCGGTCGATGGTCGCCTGCGCCTCGGCATTCCCCACGCCGAGTTTGGGCGCAAGACCGTGAGCCGATATGCCGTAGACGATTCCGAAGTTGACCGCCTTGGCCCGTCCACGCTGCACCGGGGTGAC
>DATHUB010000307.1:0-4693 GCA_035462695.1 Coriobacteriia bacterium
GATCGTCGGGCTCGTCACGCTCCCGGACGTGAAGACGGTCGACCGGTCCGACTGGCCCTTCATGAGAACGATCGACGTAACGAACAGGGATCTGCCGTCACTGATCACGCACGCGGACACACCGGTGGATACCGTGCTCTCCAAGCTCGCCGCGGACCGGCCTGGAGCCCTGATCGTCGTTGAAGATGGTCGTCTTGCCGGCATCGTAACGCGCTCAGACATCATCTCGCTGCTTCAGACGGACGAGTCCGTCTGACGTCAGACGCCGAAATGTATTGCCGTACTTTGTAACAGTTGTTACGATTTTGACGACGGTTAACCGGATCGTCCGGCAGCGATTCGAGGAAAATCAGTGGGCGCGGCGAGCATTGGCAAGCAACGGGTCCCTCAAGGGGTCATCGAACGGCTTCCCCAGTATCTGAACGTCCTGCTGCATCTCAGGGGCGAGGGAAGCGACACCGTCTCGTCCGCACGTCTGTCGGAGCTTGCCGAAGTCAACGCCGCACAAATACGGCGTGACCTCGCGTATTTCGGGCAGTTCGGCAAGCGTGGCGTCGGCTACGACATCAGCCTGCTTGTTGACCGTCTCCAGCGAATCCTCGGTTCGGACCATGCTCATAGGCTCGCAATCGTGGGCGCAGGCAATCTCGGCACGGCTATCGCTCGTTATGATGGGCTGCGTTCTCGCGGCTTCGTGGTAGCTGCACTCTTTGACAACGACCAACGCAAGGTCGGACAGCGCTACGGCGATCTGATCGTCCGTGGGATGAACGAGCTTGCGCGTGTGGTGGAGGAACAGGGAATACGCTTCGGCGTCATCGCTGTCCCACCGGATTCCGCCCAATCCGCGGCGGAGAGCATGGCGACAGCGGGGATCCGAGTGATCCTCAACTACTCGCCCGCTTTCGTCTCGGTGCCCGACGGGGTGACCCTCCACAACACGGACCCCGTGCGCGAGCTACTGCATACGCTGTATTACCTGTCACGTACTGAAAGCGTGGCGGGCGCTTAATCCAGGTGGTACGCTACCCGACGGCGACCACGCGGCTGACCGGTATCGGCCGTGTTCCAAAATCTTATGGAGGTCTCACACGATGTTTCGTAGTATCGGCTGGCAGGAACTCCTGATCGTACTCGTAATCGTCTTGGTGCTGTTCGGCCCCAAGCGTCTTCCTCAGCTCGGCAAGACCCTCGGCAAGACGATGCGCAATCTCCGCGAGGGCGTCGAGGGCAAGCTCGATAGCGCCGAGGACGACCAAGAGGTCGAAGTCGGTACCAAGAGCGAAGACAAGGTGAACTCGGAGGACAAGAGCGCCTAGCGCTTTGGTCAGAGCACTCGGGTTCCCGACTCCTGCACCCTGAACTCGAGGTTGCTTCGGCGGAATCATCCGCTATAATCGCGTGGACATTTCGTGGGCTGCCCGCACAAATGCAGGGCAGCCCGTGTGTTACCGGCATCGCTCGCGCCGGACCGCTGACGGCGTGTGACGGGAGCATTAGGTATGCACAAGGAAGTTGCGCTAACACCTGACGGCCTGGCGAAGCTTGAGGACGAACTTCGTCATCTCGAGACGGTTCGCCGGCGCGAGGTCGGGGAGCGTATCAAGGAGGCCAAGGAGTTCGGCGACATCTCCGAGAACTCCGAGTACGACGACGCCAAGAACGAGCAGGCCTGGGTCGAGAGCCGGATCATCGAGATCAATCAGATCCTCGCGCATGCGACGATCATCGACCTGCCCAAGAAGAGCGACAAGATCACACTCGGGTCCGTCGTGGAGATCAAGGACGTCGAGACGGGCGATACGCACAAGTATCAGGTCGTCGGATCCGCGGAAGCCGATCCCACTCATGACCGCATTAGCAACGAGTCGCCGGTCGGTCAGGCGATCATGGGTCGCAAGAAGGGCGAGGTCGCCCTGGTGACCACTCCTCGCGGTGCTGTTATCGAGTACGAGATCCTCAAGATCTCCCGATAGCCGCCATGTCAGACGAGCCCCAGGGCACCCTACCCGTGGAGGACGACCCCTTCGTCGTTCGCCGCGCCAAACTGGACTCACTGCGCACCCGTGGCCTCGAGCCATATGTGAACGGCTTCGACGTCTCCGCGCGCACGGCGGAGCTCGCCGAGAAGTACGCGGAGCTCGAGCCGGGCGGCGAGACCGAGGATGTCGTCACCATCGCCGGCAGACTCATCGCGAAGCGCGATCAGGGCAAACTCGCCTTCTTGGTGCTGCGCGACGCGACGGGCGAGATACAGCTCTTCTGCCGAGTGAACGTGCTCGGTGATGAGGGGTTCTCGGCGGTCAAAGATCTCGATCTCGGGGACTGGGTGGGCGCCACCGGCGTCGTCTTGCGCTCTCGCCGCGGCGAGCTCTCTGTGCAACCCTCCGAGGTCACGCTGCTGTCGAAGTCCTTGCGGCCGCTGCCTGAGAAGTATCACGGGCTGACCGATACCGACACCCGCTATCGCCAGCGCTACGTCGACCTGATCGCGAACCCTGAGGTGCGCGGCGTCTTCGAGACGCGGTTCAGGATCATCTCGGCTATCCGCCGATTCATGGACGCACGCGCCTACCTAGAGGTCGAGACGCCGATGCTTCAGCCGATTCCCGGCGGAGCCACGGCCCGGCCCTTCGTCACTCATCACAACGCGCTCGACATGCCGCTCTACCTACGCATCGCGCCCGAGCTCTACCTCAAGCGCCTGCTTGTCGGCGGCTTCGATCGCGTCTACGAGATCAACCGCTCGTTCCGCAACGAGGGCATGAGCCCGAGGCACAACCCCGAGTTCACGATGCTCGAGGCGTACCAGGCGTTCGGCGACATGGAGACGATGCGCGAGCTTACCGAGTCGCTCGTCACAGCGGTCGCCGACGAGGTGCTCGGGACGCTCGACTTCGAGTATCAGGGCATTCCGGTGTCACTACGCAGCCCTTGGCGGGTGGCCCCGATGGCCGAGCTCGTCAGCCAGGCGGCCGGAACGGATGTCAGCGTTCACACGCCGATGGACGAGCTCAGGACCTTGTGCGAGCGGCACGAGATTCCCGTCGAGCCGACTTGGGGTCCCGGCAAACTGGTGACTGAGCTCTTTGAGAAGCTCGTGGAGCACACTCTCATGGAGCCGACCTTCGTCACGCTCTATCCCGCCGAGACATCTCCGCTTGCCCGCCGAAACGACGCCGACCCCGAGCTGACGGACCGGTTCGAGCTCATCATCACCGGGCGCGAGTTCGCCAACGCGTTCTCCGAGCTCGTGGACCCCGTCGACCAGCGCGAGCGCTTCGATCGGCAGGCTGCGGCCAAGGATGCCGGCGACAAAGAGGCGATGTGGGTCGATGAGGACTACCTGCGCGCGCAGGAGTACGGAATGCCGCCCGCGGGGGGTCTCGGCATCGGCATCGATCGCCTCGTGATGCTGCTCACCGATGCGCCGTCGATCAGAGACGTGCTGCTCTTCCCCCATATGCGTCCCGAGGCATAGCGGCCACGTCGCTTGTGCTCGGCAGCACCCTTCTGGAAGAATCTAAGTGTCAGAGACTCACATCTGTGGCACTTCTCTTGCTCTTAGGGTATCTATTCACCCGCTGGTGTCGCACCACGCGGGTATACTCGCCTCAGACAGTAATCGGCCCTTTGGGCCGTCGTCGTTCGGGAGGTCTCGCCTCATGTTCGAACGTTTCACAGAGAAAGCGCGCAGGGTCGTTGTCTACGCCCAAGAAGAAGCGCGCATGCTCAATCAAAACTACATCGGTACCGAGCACCTGCTTCTCGGTCTCATACGGGAGCAGGACGGGATCGCGGCCAAGGCGCTCGAGTCGCTGAACATCTCGCTCGAAGACGTCCACGCCCAGGTCGAAGACCTGATCGGTCGGGGCACGTTCGTCCCCACTGGCCACATCCCGTTCACGCCCCGGGCGAAGAAGGTGCTCGAGCTCTCGCTGCGCGAGGCGCTTCAGCTCGGCCACAACTACATTGGGACGGAGCACATCCTGCTCGGCCTCATTCGCGAAGGCGAGGGTGTTGCCGCGCAAGTGCTGCTGAACCTCGGCGCCGACCTCGAGAAGGTGCGCTCGGCAGTCATCCAGCTGCTCTCCGGCCACTACAGCAAGCAGGCCGACGCCGGTGAAGAGCGCCGCGGAGGCGGCGGGCAGTCGATGCTCGACGAGTTCGGACGCAACCTCACGCGCATGGCGCGCGACGGGAAGCTCGACCCGGTCATCGGTCGGTCGAACGAGATCGAGCGCGTGATGCAGATCCTGTCGCGCCGCACGAAGAACAATCCCGTGCTCATCGGCGAGCCGGGCGTCGGCAAGACCGCTGTGGCCGAGGGTCTGGCTCAGAGGATCGCGGCCGACGAAGTGCCCGAGACTATCAAGGATAAGCATCTTTACACCCTCGACCTCGCCGCGCTCGTCGCGGGCAGCAAGTATCGAGGTGAGTTCGAGGACCGCCTGAAGAAGGTCATGAAGGAAATCCGCGAGCGGGGCGACATCATCCTGTTCGTCGACGAGATGCACACGCTCGTGGGCGCCGGCGCCGCTGAGGGAGCTATCGATGCCGCAAGCATCATCAAGCCCGCTCTGGCGCGTGGCGAACTGCAGACGATCGGTGCGACGACCCTCGACGAGTACCGCAAGTACGTCGAGAAGGATCCCGCGCTCGAGCGCCGCTTCCAGCCGATCCAGGTCGGGGA
>DATHUB010000308.1:0-2025 GCA_035462695.1 Coriobacteriia bacterium
GGATTCCGAGGTAGATGGCGACGGTGCGTGCAATCTCGGCGATCGAGATGTCCACGACCGCACCGGTCACCCCGAAGAGCGGAGGCAACACGGTGACGAAGAACCAGGCATAGAAGCTGAAGAACAACACCTGCATGACGCTGTTGATAGCCACGAGGCCCGCGGCGAACTCGCAGTCCCCCTCGGCAAGCCCGTTCCACACGATCACCATCGCGATGCAAGGGGCGATACCGATGATGATGAGCCCGACCATGTACTCGGGGTAGTCGCGCATCGTCGTTATCGCGAGGATGAACATGACCGTCGGCGCAACGATCCAGTTCATCAACATCGCGAGCGACAGCGCCTTCTTGTCGCGCATCGCGTCGGGGAGTTCTTCGTAGCGCACCTTGGCGAGTGCCGGATACATCATGAGGATGAGTCCGATTGCGATCGGCACGTTCGTCGAGCCCACCGTCAATCGGCCGATAAACTCGGGAATCGCCGAGAAGAGCGCACCGGCAGCCACGCCCGCGCCCATCGCGAGGAAGATCCAGAGCGTCAGGTAGCGGTCGAGAAACGAGAGCCGTTTCGAGATTGACTCGCTCACTTGCAGGCCCCCTTCTCGCAGCAGCGCGCTGACAGGATGTAGGCTGAGACGGCCTCACCGAGCTCACGCAGAGAGTCGGTCGAAAGGCAGTACACGACCGAGGTACCCACTGGCGACGCCGTTACGATTCCCGCTTCGCGCAGGACGCGCAGGTGCTCGGAGACGGTCGACTGCGCCAGCGGAAGCTCGCTGAAGACCTCGGCGCCCCGGCACTCACACTGCCGAGACAGCAGCTCGACGATCTGGACGCGGGCAGGATGCCCGAGCGCCTTGCCCAGCTCCGCAACTCGTGCCGACTTCATGCGGCGTCCTCCTCAAACGGTCAGTCATCGTCGTTTTGGTTTGGTCTATCGTCAATCGCCGATAAACGATAATACCGTGAGGTCCAGAATGCAACCACCACGCTCGCGGCTGGTCCGACGGTGTCTGGGTACATGGGAGCATCCACTGACACGAGGGGGACAACTGGGACGACCGACGAACAGAGGGTGGGTCGTAACGCTCGCGGGGTTCGGCATCAACCTCACGCTGGGCGTCCTCTACTCTTGGAGCATCTTTGCGAAGGAGCTCTCGGCGGAGTGGGGTTGGAGCACAGGCGGGGCGTCGGTGCCCTACGCGGTAGCGGTCGCCTTCTTTGCGCTCGTGCTCACCTTTGCCGGACGCGCACAAGACCGGTACGGACCTCGGCTTGTGGCCAGCCTCGGTGGGGCTCTCGTGGGCCTTGGACTGCTGCTTTCCAGCATGGCGACTCCGCAGAACCACGTGCCCCTCATCCTCGGCTTCGGCGTCATGACCGGATCGGGCATCGCGATGGGCTTCGTCTCGACCTTTCCGGCCGCGGCGAAGTGGTTCCCTCCGCGCCGCAGGGGGCTCATCACCGGACTGGTCGTGAGCGGCTTCGGAATCGCCTCGGTGTACATCGCGCCACTGACCCAGTTACTGCTCGGACAGTGGGGAATCAAGCTCACCTTCCTGCTTCTCGGCGCAGGCTTCTTGGTCGTGACTACCGTGCTCGCTCAGCTGCTGCAGAATCCGCCGAGCGGCTACTTGGTTGAAGGGGCGACGGTAGCCGACCTGAGCGAGACACCAGCCGGATGCCCGCCAGCGCAGCGAGAATACGACTGGCACGAGATGGTGCGAACCCGCCCGTTCGTCCTGCTGTGGCTGATGTACGGGCTTACGGCCTTCGCGGGGATTATGATCATCGGCCACATGGCGAAGATAACGATCACCCAGACCGGGCTCGATCTCGGCTTCGTGCTCGTAGCCATACTTGCCGTCGGTAACGCATCGGGCCGGATAATCGCCGGCATCGTCACCGACCGCATAGGTGCCGTCCGCACCATGACCATCGTCTTCACGTCGCAGGCGCTGGTGATGGTACTCATCGGATTCGCCGACTCCGCGCTGCTGCTTGCACCGGCGGCCTTCATCAT
>DATHUB010000309.1:0-6775 GCA_035462695.1 Coriobacteriia bacterium
TTCCAGGTCGCTGTTGCCAGCAGCGATGAGCAGGAAGCGCGTGGACGCCGCGCGGGCCATCTCGTCGAGCAATGGCGGCGGCGGCCGTTCGCCCGAAAAGAGGCGCACGGCGCCGTACATCACGCGCGATGTGAAGTTCTCGACAAGAGGGCGCTTCGAGGGCAGAGCGAGTAGTTCTTCTGTGCACCGGCGTGTGGCACCATCCGTCACGATCGCAGTTACCTCGGGACAGGTGGCGCTAGCGCCGAGAAGCACCTCCCCTCCCATCGACAAGCCGACGCCACCTATCGCGACGTCACCCTCATGTGCGGTGATGTAGTCGACCGCGGCGCGAATGTCCGTCGTCCCCAGCCACCCGAGCCGGTTGGTTCGCCCCGCGCTCTCCCCGTGCCCGCGCAAGTCGAGCGACAGCACTCCGAAGCCGTACTCGGCAAGAGCAGTGGCGAGTTGCCTTCCGCCCTCTCGCGAGCCGCCGGCTCCGTGCGCGAGAATCAGTACGGCGCCATTGTTCGGGGGCGCGTACCATGCGACGAGCTCCACCCCGTCTTCGGTGGTCAAGGGGACTTCTCGGAATCCGGCAGGCGGCTCTCCGACGTATGCGCGCGAAGGCCAAACGGCGGCGATCGCCATACCCGTCGGCAGGCCGACGTAGAGCGCGAGCAACAGCGCGAGGACGCTCCAGCCCAGTATCTTGAGGACGCGCAGGCGCTTCTGCTTCAACGTGGCCTCCTAGGAAGCGCGCTGCTCGGGGTCCACTCGGCCAAAGACCACGTCGAAGCGTTCGCATACGACGGGCATGTCCTTCGTGAGCGTCATGCCGAGCAGGTCCATCTCCCGGCCGAAGGCCGCCCAGTGGACCTCGCGCCAGTACTCGAGGGAGCCGTCGCCCTCGCCCTCCGCCGAAGCGAACTCGGCGCTCACGGCCTCAAATGGCACTACATCGACTGCCGTGGCGCGAATGATGCAGCGAGCACGACCGTCCCAATCGGTGATCACACTGAAATCGCCGACCAGAGGTATTGCCTCGCCCTCAGCCTCGTAGGCCCAAAGAGCCCCGGCCGTTGCGCGTTTCTGCCCTGCTTGCACAAGCTCGGCGAGTTCATTCGCATCGGCTTCGTTGTCGCAGAAGTGCCAGGCGGAGTACTTCGTGTCCACGTCGGCCATCTGCGGATTCGCGTTCACAAACGCGTCCCACATCTCCTCCACCGAGCTCATCTCCGGCATGATGCGAAACTCCCTTCTCGTGCGACAGGTCTCGTCCGGGTGCGCCTCGTGAGACCCGCCCAGGTTGGTACTGGCAAAAGGTGCTCCTCTCCAGCGGCCGCTAGGTAGCGGTGAGCGCGACGGTGAGGCTTGAGACGACTTGGACGAGTGCTACCGGCACCCAAATGAGGCGCTCACCCCTGCTCGGAGTCATGGCGTTGAGCACCAAGCTGACCGAGCTGAACCCCACAACGACCCAGATGGCCCACTCGGACGTCTCCGACCAGCTCGGAATAGCCAAGTCCGCACGCGAGAGAACCACACCCGCCATCACCGCAATCAGAGCCGCTTGAACGACTGCGGCGATACGCATGCCCGGCGGAAACCGGCCGGGAAAGCGCCCTCCCATGGCGTACGTGCCCCAAGGTGCGCCCAGGGCCAAGGCCAGCTGGAAGCCAATTGCGCCAACGCTGACCAGCGCGTAGACGATTGCAGCGAACTCCGTCATCCGCACACCTGTATCACGAGAGAAGTCCGGACGCCGGCGTGCACTCGGGTGTCAGCGACTTCGTGCGGCACGTCGCTCAGAACGTTGCGCCCTCGGTACGCCAGAGTTGGGAGCAGGTGCCGAAGCAAGGGTTCGCTCACGCGAAGTTCAGCTGCCAAGACACGCCGAAACGATCGTTCACCCATCCGAACCTGGTGCTGAAGCCGTACTCACCGATCGGCATGAGCACGGCGCCCCCGCTAGCGAGCTGGGCGTAGGCGGACTCCAGTTCGTCCTCGGTTTCGCAGTCGACGAAGATCGAGATGGCAGGTGTGAAGGTGAAGTCATGCACCGGCGGACTGTCGAAGCAGCGGAACCGCTGGCCTCGTAGCGTGAAGGATGCCGCCTTGACGAGTCCCTCGCGATCGGGTTCCTCCGGACCGTATCGCTCGATGCTTTCGATCACCGCGTCCGAGAAGACCGTGGAGTAGAGCTCCATCGCCTGCTCGGCGCTGCCGGTGAACATCAAGAACGTCGAGAACGCGAGCGCCACAGTGACACCCCCAAATCGAGATCGTCTCCCCGGAAATTCTACCCGACGGACGCTACGAGAGCGCCGGCTCTCCATGGCAGAAGAAGTCGACCTGCTCAGCGGGCAGCACAGCCGCCAGCTGCGAGCTCAAAGTAGCATTCCACTCTTCGATGAGCTCGGCGGCCTTACGGTTGTAGCTGCTGTGGCCGTCGGCCACCAAGACAACGTCGTACTCTCGAGTCTGGCCTCCAACGCACGTCGCGCGGACACACCCGTGGGTAACGAGGCCTGTGACGAAGACGGTCGATACTGAGCGTGAGCGCAGCGCTCCGTCGAGATTCGTGCCTTCGAACGCATCGCCATGCGTCTTCTCGACAATCAGGTCCGTATCCGTGGGTTTCAGCCTACTGTGCAGACTCCAGCCACTCGAGCCATGCGCCATCGCCTTGTTGCAGTGCTGAACGAACACCACCAAGGCACCGGATTCGTGGGCTCGGTCCACGAGTCCTTCGATTGTGTCGAGCAGCTCGTCACCTCGGTACACCGGAATCTGGTGCTCGAAGAGGGCCTGCTGGACATCGACGACCAGCAGGGCCGCCGAGGAGGAGCTGGTCGCTCGTCCGTCTGACATGATCCCACCCCTTCTACGCCTACTCGAGCCTTGGGACCGTGCGCCGACACGAGTCTGATCCCAAATCTCAGCATCGGCCCGCGATCAGCCGAGCGGACCAAGGACGAGAAGTGCAGGCAACACGAGTATCAGCGCCGACAAGGCCCACCACCCGGCCGACGGTTCGTTCCTACCCTTGGATCGGATCGCGACAAGGCCGACAGCGATGCCTACCGCGAGTGACGCGAACACAACAGCCAGCGCTGCAAGACCTCGGTTTGCACAACTGATCAGTGACAGCGGCGTGAAGTACAGCCCGACGATCGCAAGTGGCGCCAGACTCGGCAAGAAGATGTGTTTGACGGCCAATCGCATGCATGCCTCCAGGATTGCGCGCAACATCCCTGCGCTACGGACGCCTCTCGCCGCGTGCGAGCATCTCCACGGCTTGCGCGATTCGCCTCTGTCGAGTCTCACTGCGCTTCGCATCAGAGATCCAGTTCACATACTCCCGCCTGTGGCTGAAAGAGAGTTCGTCAAACTGGCGCAGCGCCGCAGGTGAGAGCTCTAGCGCCTGCTGGAAGTCGATCGGCACCTCGACGACGCGCGGCGTGTCGTCCTCCTCGAGAACGATCTCGACGACATCGCCCGCCTGCTTGCCGATGCTCTCGCGAATGGACTTCAGAATGCCGAGCACATGGCAGCTGCCACCCATCCGCACGAGCGAACCGCGGTACTCTACGCCGTCAATCGTTGCGATGACGGGAACCCGCTTCTTGCCGAAGGCCTGTTCGACGTCGAAAGGAACGCTCACGTACGCGCCGCCGCTCCCGGCCTCCTCGATGGGCGCCGAGAAGACGTGCCTCTCACCCATGGCTGCACCTCCCTCTGCTCCACATGTCCGTCCGGTGTGTCTCAAGAGACCCCCGGCAGGCCGCTACATCATCTCAAAGACGCGCTCAATCACACTCGCCGCTCGCATCGTGCCTCGAACGCCGAGCTCCCTCTCGAAATCGACGATGCCCTTCAAACCGCGGCGCCGAGTCGGGTGTACGAAATACACTCCGTCTTCCGACGCAACAGGTCGTGCCCCCTCAAACTCGATCACGTCGAGCCGCCCGAGGTCTGTGTCGTTGAGCCGTCGATCGGCAAGGAAGATGGCTGCGCCGGCGCGCCCGCGATACGGGTTCTCATCGATGACCCGTGACAGCTCGGCGCGAGTCCGCACGAATGCTTCCGCGCTAAAGGTCCGCCCGATCAGCTGCGCCAGACTCGAAGAGTCCCTCTGAGGCGTCGAGAACACGAAGTTGCCCGAGGCGCCGAAGCTATCCACCTCGCCCAGGCCCAGTCCAGCCAGTGCGCTGCGGTAAGGCTCCATGGGGACGTTGCTCACGCCTCGCAGGAACACGGCGTACTCGCGTGACATCTCGGCTGCCCTTCACTGCGGGGATGCTGGGCCGTTTCGCTCGCACCCATAAGGATAGCGCCGAGCAACTCTGTTCGGCGTGTCCCCGCCCACGAGAGCGAACCCCAGGTGCCTATGCGCTCGCGGTATGTCTGAACGGCACTCCGGAGTGGCCTTCTCGGCCGCCCGCCCACGCCAGGACGAGGGTCGAAACGAGCAGCCCGGCGGCTGCCGCAGTCTGTAGAGCTGCCGGCAGAAAGATGTTGCTGAGCGCAAACAGCGGCGTCGCGAGCAGAAGGACCCAACCGGCCCACATCGGCAGTTTGCCCGATGCAATGACGGCAAGGCCGGCAAGCACCCCACCGGCGATGAACAGCAGTAGTCCGACACCCACGCTCCCGAACAGCGGGACCGCGTAGACGTCGTTGTACAGGGCCACGGCACCTGCGTCGCCGCCGAGGAATGCTCGGCCGAGAGCTGGTTGCGCGAAAGCTGCCGCGCCAAATGCTGCAGAGGTGATCGTGTTGCCGAGAACTCCCGCGATCATCGCGGCTGTGGCACGGCCGGCGGCCCGAGTGTCGGACAAGTACAACATGAGCCCAACGAAACCGAGCGACCCTATCGCCGCTCCCAGAATGCTGTTGATGAGATGCGAGGCCAAGAACCAGTCCGTCGTGACGTAGCGCGACCACGCCCCGAAGTTGGTTTGAGGATCGGGCTGGTGCGTCAACGTTCCAAGCAGCAGCATCAATGTCCAGATCGGCAGCGCCCAAAGCAAGACACGAGCGGTTTTCTCAAGACGGTCTGACACGTGAATCGCCCCCATCGGGTCGTCCCGGCCGGCGGCAGTTCTTACCCATGGCACCGAAGGTCACTTCGGGAGGGGGTCGTCTTGAGCCCCCATGCGATGTTCTTTCCCTACGGCCGGCGAACCTCTGGCTGCGTCCAGTCCGCGGGTGTCTCCTGCCGCTGGAACAGCTCGGCAACGGAGGGGCGCAGGAGGGTCATGAAGGTGAAGACGCCTATGAGTGTGCCGAACGGCACGAAGGCACATGAGATGCCTGCGGTGACGAGGCAGACCGCACGATGTCGGCGCTGCCGAATCCAGAAGCCGCTGAGGATCTGGAGCGCTGCGACGGTCCCGAAGCCGAGGAGGAAGAATGCGCCCATTCCGAAGAACATCCAGAAGAAGAGTGCTGCCGGTGGATCGGTCGCCGACGGGTCCATGGGCAGCTGTGTGAACAGCACGCCCATTCCCATGTACAGAAGTCCGTACAGGGCCATGAAGACCGAAGTCGCACCGAGAACCCAATAGGACACCGGCAGCAATCGCAGGTGCTCCTCGTCGACGATAGCCTGCCGATCCAGTGATGTTGTCACGCTGGCTCCCACCCCTCTGTCAATGTCTGTTGTTGCCTCGCGCCTTCACGCTCATTTCTCGGCAAGCGGAGGCATCTTCCATCGCTCTCGACGGCTGGCATCTCGGTAGAGGACGGCTATCAGGACAGAGACTGCACCGAGGAGTCCCGAGAAGACAAGGAAGCCTGGTCCCAGAGTCTGCTCGCGCCCTGAAAGCAGATACCACGCGGCAGCGGCGTAGGCAGGAGCACCCAGCACTGCGGCCGCCCAGGCCGCGGCGGTGAAAGCTCTTCGGGCCGAGAACATCGCCGCAGCGATCAGGTTGGTCGTGAGGATGAGCGTGATTGCAGGCAGCACAATGCCGATGTATGCCGAGAACTCATCTGCGCCGGTGACGAGCTCGAAGATGAGTACAAGCGACGCCGCAACCGAGACGCCGGTGGTGATCCACGGAATCATTGGTTGCTCGAACACGGCTTTCGCATCGTCGCGTCGCTGCTTATCGGCAACTTCCGGCAAGTCAAGATCCTCTCGATAGCTGAACGCGTACAACGCGGGCTCCGGTCCTACGGACCTTTGCGCTCTCAACCACTCTACATCGTCGGCTGCCTGACGCGTCCGCATGGCCGCACCAGTGTCTTCAGCATAGCTGACGCGCCCCGCGCATCCCTGTGCGCCGGCAGCGACTTGTCGCTGAGAGAAGTGCCCGCCGCGCGATGAGCTCGGGCACCCTCACGCGTATCGTCTCGTCAACGGGACACCATCGCCCCAACCGCGCGCAGCGGGGCCTCTGTAGGCTTGGTCCCATGGCTGACTATCTACTCGCATTCGCATCCATCGCGCTGGTGGCAGGTGGCGTCGTTCTCGGATGGCGACTACTCGCCGGAGTCCCTTCGGCGACCTCCCGCGTACTTGGGCGATGGGCACTGGCCTTGATCGTCGGAGTGGCGGCGACCGGCGTCGGCGTCTACAAGCTCTCCGGCTCTCGGACATTTCAGATCACCGGTCAGCTGAGATCGCGCGCCGAAACGCCGGACAAGGTGGTTGCACTCACCTTCGACGACGGCCCAACCGCCGAGTACACCGATGAGGTCCTGGCCCTGTTGAGAGCCAAGGAGGTCACGGCCACCTTCTACCTCACTGGACGAGAGTGCGAAGAGAACCCGGCGATGCTGCGGG
>DATHUB010000310.1:0-18827 GCA_035462695.1 Coriobacteriia bacterium
ACGCCATCCGGCCGAAGACGACGACGAGGAACCACGCGAGCCACACGCTCTCTCCCCGGCCGAGGTGGCCGACGCGGTTCATGCCGTCGTTCCAGTCGCCGCCGCCCATCAGCGGCAGGCCGTGAGCGCCCACAGGCCGCCCTGCCTCGAGAGCGCGGAGACAGTGCTCGTAGACGGTCGCCGCCTGCTCGGAGATCGCGGGCTGAAGGTAGGCGTCCTCGTCTTCGAGCAAGAGCGGTGGGCCTTCGATGAATGAGGTGACCTCGTCGAGCACCCCGACATCGCCCGTCGCGTCCAAGTACTCGGCGACCACGAGCGGCAGCCAGTGCCGGTCATCGCTGATGTGCGTGCGAACGCCGCGGCCCGAGTACGGCTGCCACCAGTGAAGGACGTCGCCCTCGGGGAACTGGTGTCGTGACGCTTCGACGATCTGATCGCGGACGAGGTCGGGTCTGGCGATAAGCAGCGCCATCACGTCCTGCAGCTGGTCCCTGAAGCCGTAGGCGCCGCTCGACTGATAAGTCGCCGTGCGTCCCCACAGTCGGCATGCGGTTGCCTGATACAAGAGCTGCCCGTTAACCATGAGGTCGAGCCGCTGGTCTGGGGTCTTCACCTGGACTCCGCCGAGGAGATCGGCCCAGAACGCGCAAGCCTCCTCGAGAGCCGCGTCGATCGTGCCGGGCTCGCGGTAGCGAGCGACGAGTTCGCGGCAGTCATCCAGGCTATCGGTCTGGCCGAGGAGGAAGGAGACCTCGGCGCTCTCTCCCTCGGCAAGCTCGATGACCGTCATGAGTGCGCCGCAGTTGTCGTGGAAGCGCCCCGAGACGCGACCCAGGCCCACGCGGCCCATGGCGGCGGGACTGTGGAGCCGCTGGTTCCGGCCGACGAACTCGCTGCGGCTCGCGGTCCATGAGTGCAGAGGGCGGTCGCACGCGAGAAACGCGCAACGGCCGGGGAAGTCGAAGTTGAAATGGTTGTGAGCCGTCAGGACGTCGGTCTCGCCGTCGAACCACGTCACGACCAGCTGCTGAGCCTTGCTGCGCGAGTCACCGAGCACCCACTCCACAAGCTGGGTGACCGAGAGACGGCGGCTTCTGCCCGAGCGGTTCTCGAGGCGGAGGCGGCATACCCGCAGCGGATCGTTCGCCGCGACAAACCACTGCAGCGTATGCCCGATGCCGTGCGTTTCATGCTCGAAGCGCACGTCACCTCGGCCGTGCCGGGCGACGTAGGCGCCAGGCGTGCGCACCGGCAGGGGCGTGGGGCTCCAGTACTCGCCGGTCTCTTCATCGCGCACGAAGATGCTCTCTCCGCTGCCGTCGGAAACGGGGTCGTTGTTCCAAGTGGTGATGCGGTTCTCGTGGCTGTTGAGCGCCCACGTGCAGCCGACGCCGGCCTCACTGACGGTGCAGCCGAACGTCGGGTTTGCGAGCACGTTGATCCAGGGAGCCGGCGTGCACGCACCGTCCTCAAGCACGAGGGTGTACTCGCCTGTCTGCGGATCGAAGCCTCCGAGACCGTTGTCGCTGATGAGTGCAGGTCGTACGAAGGGAGTCGCGTCATACTCGCGCGGGGTCGCCGTCGGGATGAAGACGACGGGCGGAGCAGGTCGCAGACCGCGCCGGTTGAGCTGCAACTCCATCGATCCCGAACCGCCCTCCAGCGTGGCCCGTGCAACCGACAGCAGCAGGGTGAGGACGTCCGGATGCATCTGATCGATGCGGCGCAGGAAGACGCCGCCGGGCTTGTCGAGCATCTGCAGAGCATGACCCGTCCTCAACAGCAGACGGAGCCGGTCGTCGAGATCGTCGGCGTAGCCGGTAGGACGCGTATTCAAGATGACGAGGTCCGCCCTCAGACCCTTGTGCAGCCAGTACTGATGGGCGAGCAGGGCGCGGCGCACGAGGGGGGCGTGTTCGAGTTCTTCGACTCGGATGAGCAAGATGGGCAGGTCGCCCGAGATGCCGATCGACCACAGCCCCGACATCTGGAGCCCGTTCTCCGCCACCGTCTTCACCTTCAGGGGCGAGTAGGGGTCCGTGAGCAGGAGGCGAGACGCGAGACGGTCGAGCACGACGGCTTGGTCTGCGGCGATTCCCAAGTCTCGTAGCTCGAGCTGTCCCGCGGTCCAGGCGAGGTCGATGGCCCGCTGGGCGCTGCGCGGGTCGGAGTACTTCTCGGTCAGCCGAATCGCCGCATCGCGCTCCTCAGCTGCTCCTGTCGCATAGATGACCCGAACCGTCTGCTCGGGAGCGACTTCTATTCGGCGGCGTATCGCGCAGCATGGGTCGAGTACGGCTCCGATTCCGCCTGCAAGCGGACCCGTCGTCTTCAGGGCGACCGGCGCATCGATCCCGTTCAAGCGGCCGAGGAACGCGGCGCGATCCGTCTCGTAGGACCATTCACAAGGCATCTGGTCGCACGCTACCAGATGGAAGCCCCAAACGCGGTCCTCGTCAGAGCGGCGCGGCCGACGCGAGAACATGAGGGAGTTGGTCGTGGGGATCGCTTCCGTTTCGACGAAGAGGTTCGAGAACGACTTGTGTGCCTGGTCCGACCCCTGCGAGGTCAGCGCGATCTCGAAATAGGAGGTGACTTCGAAATGCCGCGCTTCCCGCCCGCGGTTCGTGAGCGCCAGGCGACGGATCTCCACGTCATCTTCCGGGGAGACGGATACCTCGACGACGATCTCAAGATCGCCCTCTCGGCGGAAGTACTCGGCCTTGTCCGGGGCGAACGTGACCCGGTACTCGTCCGCCTCGACGGGGCAGGGATTGTGCGGCGCCGAGAAGACCTCGTCGGTCTCGAGGTCGCGAACGAACAGGAACGTACCCCAGCAGTCCCGCGTGACGTCCTCTCGATAGCGGGTGATGGACAGGTCCTGCCAGCGCGAGTAGCCGCCGCCTGCGTTCGTGACCATCACCGAGTAGCGACCGTTGGACAGGAAGTGCGTGGCGGGAACAGCTGTGTCCGAGGTCGGATAGCTCCGAACGACCGGGGCGGGGAGCTCGCGCATGGACTTGATCTCGCGCACTTCCTCGACGTGAGGGGCCACGAACTGCACGTTGCGCGGGACCCGCTCTTGGAGCAGCAGCTCCGCCGAGGCCACCATCGCGTCGCTGTGGAAGCGGCCGCGCATTCTCGACCGACCGACCGCATTTGCCAGCGCAAGGAACGCCATGCCTTGGTGATGCGCGAAATACGACTTCACCACGGCGCGAGAAGACCCCGCGGGCACTCGGCCAGGTGTGTAGTCGAGCGACTCGTAGTAGCCGTAGTCTCCCTCGGCGCCTTCGCTCGTGAGCGCTCGCAGGTTCCCCAAAACGCTGTGCGGATCGATCGGCAGGGCGAGCAGCGAGGCATAGGGTGCGATGACGATGTCGTCAGAAAGGCCGCGTTTCAAGCCGAGGCCGGGAACACCGAACGCTTGGTACTGGTAGGTGAGATGCGCGTCCTTCGCGTTGAAGGCGCTTTCCGAGACGCCCCAAGGCACACCGCGCTCGCGGCCATAGGTGATCTGGCGACGAACCACCGTCTCGTAGGTCTCATAGAGCAGGGTGTCCGGCCAGTCGTGCATGACGAGCATGGGCATGAGGTACTCGAACATGGAAGCGCTCCATGAAACGAGCGCCCGGCCCTGCGGCGTCTTCGTGAGGGAACGCCCCAGACGGAACCAGTGCTCCTGCTCGACGTCGCCCTTGGCGACCGCCAGGAAGCTCGCGAGTCGACACTCGCTGGCGAGAAGGTCGTAGTACGACGCGTCGAGCCGGCCCTCGGCGAGGTTGTACCCGATCGAGAACAGCGAACGGTGCTCGTCGTAGAGAACGCGGAAGTCGGTGTGCTCCCACATCTCCCGGGCGATGTCGGCGTTCAGGCGGAGGCGCGCCAGTAGCTCGATGCAGGCCGGCCGCGCCGAGCGGATCCCCTCGGCGACCTCGGAGGCCCACAGGCCAACGGTTCCGCCGCCGACCGCCACGTCATCGAGGGCGGGCAACGCCTGAAGCAACCCCTCGGCAAGGCCGACGAGACTCGGCACGTTCGACAACAGGGGCGAGAGGGCCGGGATCGCACGCGCCTGTGTGGGCGCCTCCGCGGCGAGCCGTGCCCACGGGGCGAGGTTCTCGAGCGTCTGCTCGAGTGTTCGCACCGCGTGTGCGAGATCGGCGACCGAAGCGCGAAGCCGCTCGGCGGGAGTTGACGGTACGGGCAGCCACTCGGGCGCGATGGGATCTTCGCCCTCCTCGAGCTTGACCTCGGGTTCGCGGGTCTGGGCGATGAGCGCCAGCTGGCCGAGAGCCCCCTCGATCAGAGAGCCGAGCCGTTCGGCCAGCGCCCACCACTCCCCGAGATTCCCGGGGTGTTCGGACAACGCGACGACGCGCTCGAGCTCATCGAGGCTTTCGTGGAGCCGGCGGACGGTCTCTTGCGGCAGCAGATGCTCGCGTTGAGCGGCGAGGTCCTCGAGTGAGAGCCGCGCAGTGTCGCGTAGGCCTTCGATCAGCTGCGGGCCCAGGAGCGGCCCCTCCGACGCCTCAAGCAGGCCGACGCGCAGAACGAGCAGATGGCCGGCGAGGTTTCCCGAGTCGACCGTAGAGACGTAGGCGGGACGCAGGGGCTCCATCGTCCGGATGTCGTACCAGTTGTAGAAGTGCCCCCGGAAGCGCTCGAGGCCGGCCATCGTCGCGAGCGTCGCCGACGTGCGCTCCGTCAGTTCGATCGGTCCCATGTAGCCGAAATCGTAGGCACCAAGGTAGGCGAGGAGCTGCAGGCCGATGTTGGTGGGAGAGGTCCTCCAAGCGACGACCCCACCGGGATCCTCCTGGAAGTTGTCGGGTGCGAGGTAGTGACCGGCCGAGACGATGAAGGCATCGAAGAACCTCCACGTCTTGCGAGCCACACGGCGAAGCGTCAGGACTTGGCTCGCCGAGAGCGGCTCGGGCGCCGGGATCGGCCGCGGCTGCGAGACCCACCACGCGCCCATGGGCGCCAGCAGCCACAGCACTCCCAGCGGCAGGGCGACCACAGCGCGCTGTGGCTCGAGTGCGGTGCCGAGTACGAGCAAGCCTGCGGCGCTGATGGACGCCGGGGACATCGCTCGCCAGAAGGCCTCGGTGGTTGTTCCCGCCCGACGCTCCACATCCGCAGCAGTCTCCCACTCGAGCAGGTTCTTGCCCGAGACGAAGCGGCGCCAGATAGCTCGGATCATCGCGTCGAGCATCAGCCACGATTGGTGAGGCAGCGCAGAGAGTGAAAGAAGCGCTCGCTGCGAGTCGACCGTGAAGTCTCGCAGGACGGCCGGCGCGGTGGCCGCGAAGCTGAGCGAGCGCGGCCGGAACACCATCGATCCCGCGAGCGAGAAGTACGCCGGGAAGAAGACGAGCGCCAGCAGCGCGACCGGCCACAGCATCGCGGGAGCGGGAATGAGTAGCCAGCCCAGAGTGAAGAGCAGAACGGTCGTCGGCGGGACCAGCGAGCGCCGCAGGTTATCGGCGATCTTCCAGCGGTGTAGCCCGCTGAGGGGGTTGCGCTCCTTCTTGCCTCCGGCGACTTCTATGGATCCGAAGAGGTAGGGCAGCGTCTGCCAGTCGCCGCGCACCCATCGATGCAGGCGGGAAGAGGCGGCCAGGTAGTTGGCCGGGTAGTCGTCGAGTACCTCGATGTCGCTTGCGAGAGCCGTGCGCAGGAAGGAGCCCTCGATGAGGTCGTGCGATAGAAGCGTGTTCTCGGGGAAGCGCCCCTCGAGAACGGCGTCGAAGACGTCGACCTCGAAGATTCCCTTGCCGGTGAAGGATCCTTCGCCGAACACGTCCTGATAGGTGTCGGAAACCGCTTGCGCATAGGGGTCGACCCCCGTGACTCCGGAGTACATGTGTGCGAAGCGGCTCCGGTTGGAGCCGGGAAGCGTCATTCCCACCCTGGGTTGCACGAGACCGTAGCCCTGCTTGACGACTTCCTGCCGCGCGGCAATGGCTGAGCGGTTGAGGGGATGCGCGATGGTGCAGATGAGCTTACGGGCGCCGTCTCTCGGCAGAATCGTATCGGCGTCCAGTGTGATGATGAAGGCGACGGTCCTGCGGAACTCGAGGTCGCCGAGCTTCGTGGTGAATGAGGTCTTGCCCACCGCCCGCATGTCTCGCACCAGTTCGACCAAGGCGCCGCGCTTGCGCTCCCATCCCATCCACACGTCTTCCGATGGATTGTGAGCCCTTTCCCTGATCATCAGGTGGAAGGGCCGCATGCCGTGCTCGGCCTCGTAGCGCTCGTTGAGTTCCGAGATTCCGCGCACGGCGGCCTCGATGATGTCCCCGTCATCGGGACGCTCGGGGCCGTCCGCCGACTTGAGGTCTCCCAGCAGTCCGAAGCCGACGTTGATGTCCCGGTTCGCCAGGTACGCCACCTCAAGGTTTTCGACGACGGAACGCGCCGCGTTGATCGAGGAGAGGAGTGCGGGCACAACGACGAGCGTGCGATGAGAGTCCTCAACGGGGCGGCGGTAGTCGAGCTTGGGAAGCAGCCGGGGCGGGAACACCGCCGCCGACACGCGGTTGACGATGGTGAGCGCAAGCTCAGAGAGCGGAATCACGCCGAGAAGTGCGAGCAGCGCAACCTGCCAGACCCCGGCCTGCTCCCAGAAGGCGAAGAGCGCCAGAAGCGCGAGCAACGCGACAACCACGATGACCAGCAGGCCTCCGTAGAAGAGACCATGGCTCTGCAGCGGCCCCCGATACAGCTTCTCTTTGAGCCGAGTTCGATAGCCCGTCAGCTTCTCGAGCTCGTAGCGCCCGTCACGTATGAGCCACCAGCCAACGTGGCTGCGAAGCGAGTCTGTAGGGTCGTCAACAAGAGCTTCCTTCGCGAGTTCGACGATCTTCTCGGCGAGAGCGACCTCGTTCCTGTTTGTCCTGCGGGCCATCTGCTCGAGCGCGTGACGGTAACGGTCCCGGCTGGTGAAATCCATGACGGAGTAGGTCTGCGCCGGGTCGTCGCTCAGAATCGATTCGACGAGCGAAACGCGCTCGAAGAACTCGCGCCACTCGAGTGCGTCGAGGAAACGAATGGTCGTGATCGCGTTGGCGATGGAGATCTGATTAGCAGCCTGGAGCTGCTGTTCCCCTACGCCGGCAGTCTCCAGCGAGACGCCGGTGCTCGCCAGCTGATGCGCAAGCCATGAGTTGACCGTCTCGGCCCCCGACTCGAGGTCAGTGAGACGGCGAGACAGCCGCAAGAGGAACCGCTCGTCGGCAGCGTAGGGCGTGCGCTCGAGCTCTCCGGTCAGCTGCGCGACCAGGGTCGGTTGGTCCTGAGCCGTGAGCACGAGTCGCTCGGCCCACTCAGACGCCTGACGCTCAAGCCGGTTGGAGATGACCGTCGCGCGAGAGAGGCGCCGCAGGTTCTCCACGATGCCGATACGCAGCATGATCGGGACGGCCCACACCTCGCCGATAGTGAGTGCGGAGACGTCTTGATAGGCATCGACGAACCTGATGAGGAAGTCCTCGTCCACGCGAGAGTCGGAGTGCGCGATGAGTGCGAGCAATGCCTCGTAGACCCGAGGGAAACCGACCAGTCTGCCGTCGATCAGACGAGGCAGCTCGGTGGCGTAGTGGCGCGGCAGGTCGTCGCGGACGAGAAGAACCTGCTCCTCGATCAGGTAGTAGTTGTCGAGGAGCCACTCCGCCGCAGGGGGTGCCGCGAGTCCGCGCTGTACACCCTGGGCGAGTTCCCTGTTGTCTTCTGCAAGCCCCGTCGCCGCTTTCTCGATCAGCGGGAGAAGGGGGGTCGTGCGGCCCCGAGCCTCGACACTCCACCGCTGGGTAGCGGCGATGCCGCGGGCCTCATCGGCCATACGGTCGAGGGAGAGCAACTCCGCGCGTAGTGGTATGTCGCTTGCACTTGCATGCGCACGTGCGTCGTGGGGCCTGGCGGCCTCTGCCATGTACACTCCCTGTCCGTTGTCCGTGGCACACCCGATGGCTCGGGCACGCGTGGAGTAAGTTGACTATTCCCGACAGGAGCAGGAGCGGCACAGTTGTCGCTATATACCCTGCAGGGTATAGTATTCGAGTTGTCCGAAATGAGGAGCTCGCGTGAAGCCGAAGACCATAATGTGGGGCGTAATCGCCCTCGCGGCCGTCGCCGTCGCCGTATTCGCGTTCCGGCCAGCTTCGGGCGGCGGAATCAAGAACGTCGATGCCGCCGGCGTGAAAGAAGCGGCAGCTGCCGGCGCGCAAATCATAGACGTACGCACTGCGGGTGAGTTCCAGATGGGCCATGTTCCCGGAGCTATCAACGTGCCCGTCGAGCAGGTGGAGACATCCGCGCAGGCGTGGGACCGCGACGGGGCCTACGTTGTCTACTGCGCGACCGGTTCGCGCTCGCAGACCGCCGTGCAGACCATGCAAGCGCTCGGTTTCAAGAACATCGATCACTTCGCCGCCGGAATTCAGGCATGGGACGGCGAGCTGGAGCAGGGCGACACTTCGCAAAGCCAGAAAGTCGAGACCGCCGGGAAACCGGTCTTCATAGAGTTCTTCACCGACGCTTGACCGACGTGCGTCGAGATGAAGCCCGTGGTCGACGGGCTCAAGAAGGAGTATGAGGGCAAGGTCGAGTTCCGGCTCTACAACGTGGAGACAGATCCCAAGGGCGTGGAGCTTGCGAACGCCATGGGCGTCAACCTGGTGCCCACATTCGTCTTCGTGAACAGCGACGGAGTTCAGGCGGGTACGCAAGTCGGAGGAGCCAGCGCTGAGGACCTGCGCGCGAAGCTCGACTCGCTCAAGTAGGTACGCTTATCAGTGGCATTCGCCGAGCGGCTCCCCAGCGGAGCCGCTCGTCGCTTTTTGGGGCCTGATCGGGAGCCCGAGGGTATAGATGATGTGAAGGATCACAAAGCCAGAAAGTTCACATTCACAACTGAAGACTCGACCGGGGCGGTAGACGAAGGCATCACGCGACCTTCAAGCAAGAGTCGGTTCGTACATCACTGGTTCGTCGGTTCAAGGCGCCAAAGGCGCTGAAGGAGTGCAGTAGGTTCCGGGGTCGCGCGAAGTCGGGCAGAAGCCCGTGAAATGACAAGGATGCGGTTGCCAACATGCAATGACACGGCGGCCAAGAGTCCTTGAGGATAGCCTTTTGGAGGGGTAGCACAGGCAATGCGAAGGCCGTCCCGGTGATTGAATAGGACGTTCGCCGAATGCGCAGAGCGAGCGTCGGATACGAGAAAGGCGGGTCCCGAATGGCTGGGGCCCGCCTTTCTCTGTCTGCACCGCGGCTGAAGCGGGGGGAGCTGCGCTAAGCAGAAAGTCAGAGCGCGTCTGGTCCGACCTCTCCTGTACGAATGCGGATTGCGTCTTCGATGGCGCTGATGAAGATCTTGCCGTCACCGATTCTGTCTGTGCGTGCCGCCTTGACAATGGCGTCGGTGCAGTCCTGGACCTCGTGGTCGTGCACGACTGCCACGACAGAGATCTTCGGAAGCAGATCGATCACGTACTCCTCGCCGCGCCAGTGCTGGGTCACGCCCTTCTGAATGCCGTGTCCCTTCACTTCTTTGACCGTCAGTCCGTTGTGGCCAAGGCCGACGAGGGCGTCTTTGACAGCATCGAGTCTCTCAGGCCGAACGATTGCTTCGATTCGCTTCATCTATGCCTCACTCCCAACGGGCCTCGGACTGCCTACGCCGACAGGAGCCTCTCCGAGCGAACCTTCGCCGAGAGGACCAGAGCCGACCATGTCCGGGTAGGCGAGTACGCCCATCTCGGTGGGGTCGAGTCCGGCGATCTCGTCCTCGGCACTCGAGCGAATTCCCTGTACCGCGTCCTGGACCCTGAAGAAGACGTAGTGCATGCCGAAGGACCAGACGAAGACGGTTATGACGGCGATTCCTTGTGCGAGTAGCTGTCCGGAGTTGCCGTAGAAGAGCCCGGTCACGGCGCCCTCCACCCCATTCCATCCACCGCCGTAGGAGCCGTCGGCGAACAGCCCGAGGGCGATCATGCCCCATGCGCCGTTCACACCGTGCACCGAGACGGCGCCCACCGGATCGTCCACCTTCATGACGCGTTCCACGAAGACGACCGACCCGACGACCAGCAGTCCGCCGATCGTGCCGATCACGATGGAGGCCCAAGGGGTGACGAACGCGCACGGAGCCGTGATTGCGACGAGTCCTGCGAGCATGCCGTTCACTGCCATCGAGGGGTCGGGTTTACCCCACAGCTTCCAGACCAGGAACATGGCGGCCAGACAGCCGGCGGAACCGGCGAGAATCGTGTTGCCGATGATGATGGGGAACCGCAGGTCGGTCGCGGCGAGCGTCGACATGCCGTTGAAGCCGAACCAGCCGAACACCAGGATGATGGTACCGAGTATCGCCATTGGGACGTTGTGTCCCGGTAGCGCCACCGGTGTTCCGTCTGCCTTGAACTTACCGATTCGTGGCCCGAGCACGATGGCTCCGGCCAGTGCCGCAAAGCCGCCAACCGCGTGGACCACCGACGACCCCGCGAAGTCCACAGCGCCGTTGCCGAAGCCGTAGTTGGCTCCCAGGGTGGCGAGCCAGCCGCCGCCCCAGATCCACATTCCGAAGAGCGGATAGACGATCGCCGCCATGAAGACGCCGAAAGGCAGGAATGCGGAGAACTTCCAGCGCTCAGCCATGCCGCCCGTGACGATTGTCGCAGCGGTGTCCATGAAGACCATCTGGAACAGGAAGAACGTGAACACACCCGGGTCGTAGGTGCCGTCACCAAGCGAACCGAGGAAGAAGCCCTTGGTTCCGGCAAAGGCATTTGAGCCGAGCTTGAGAGCCTCTCCCGTGAGAAGGCCCTCCGCTCCAGGCGCCCAGAAGAATGCGCCGAGCGATCCGTACTGTATTGCGAAACCGAAGGCCCAGTACGCGAGGGCGCCTACCGCGAAGATGACGAAGTTGGTCATCGCCACGTGAGCTGCGTGCTTTCCTCGGCAGAACCCCGTTTCGACGAGCATGAAGCCCGCCTGCATGAAGAAGATCAGGCCAACGCCCATGATGAGAAAGAAGAAGTTGAGCGCAGTCTTGGTGGTGCCGGCATCGGCCCCGATTTCCGCGAGCGTTGGCGCACCGGCTGTGGCCGCGGTCACTGCGTTGATGCCGCCGTAGTTGCTGCCGGTTGGGTCGGCGGCCGCGAACGCGGCCATAACGAAGAACGCGACGAGCGCGAGTATCACGGTGCGTACACCGGCTCGCTTGAGAATGTCAGGCCCCTTGCCACGGATTGCCGTGGGGTCCCAGGCCGACGTGAAGCGCTTCAACAACGCCTCCACCTCCCTGCCATCGTGGTCCGAGTGAACGGACCGTTTCCGATACATGAGGTGCCGTGCGTCGTTGGACGGCAATCCGAGGCTGCGCTGATCCTCGGAGGAACGGGGCTTCCCGTTCGTAGGTGTCACGCTACGGGGCGATTGTTGCCGAGCGGTTTCGGTGTGGCCAACGCTGTGTGAAATCTCTGTTTCGGTTGTCGCCGCGCCTAGTCGGCGGCAATGAGTCTGACCATCGCTTGCAGCGCCGCTCCGGCCGCCCACGGCGAGCGTTCGGCCAGCGGCACCATTCTGCCGAGGGTTCGCTCGGCGATAGCGCGGTAGGCCGGGTCGCCTGTCTGCTCGGCAAGCTCGAGCGCTGCCAGCGCTGCGAGCGAGGGGCCGGAAGGGGAGGGGCTGTCGTGCTGCTCTCGGGGCCGAGAAGGCAGCTCGGTGTCGGCTGGCGTCAGGTACCACGTTCCGTCTCCGTCGTAGAACAGCCTCTGAGCCGCCGCGAAGAGAGCCTCTGCCTTGCCGAGGAGGCCGGTGTCGTCGGGAGCCGTCCGATGGGCTCTCAGGGCGGCGAGAGCGAGAGCGACAGCGTCCTCGAGAACGCGCACTCTCTCGGAAGGCGGGTCGGCAATCAGGCGGCGAACCCCGGAGTCCTCATCGACCGCAACAGCGAGAAGGTGCTGCACGAGCCGCAGACCGGACTCTGTCAGGCCGACGTGGGCAAGCGCCTCTCCCGCATCGAGCAGGCCTATCGCCGTCAGCGCGTTCCACGAGACGATGAGCTTGTCGTCGCGCGCCGGCTGCGGACGTGACTGTCGAATCGCTAGCAGTCTGTCGAGCAGAGCGTCGACTGCGTCGGCGTCCTCGTCACGTCCCGCGGGTCGGGTCAGGATCGTGGCGGCCTCCCAGTTGCCGGACGGAGTCACGCCGAGCTTCTTCTCGGCAAGCCGGAGCTCGTCGTCGTCGAGCACGTGTGCGAGCTCGTCGTAGGACCAGACGTAGGTGGCGCCCTCGACCCCGTCTGTGTCCGCGTCGAGGGAGGACGCATAGGCGCCTCCAACCGCCAACTCGCGGTCGAGGAAGCCAACGGTCTGCCGGATCGCATGCACCCACTCGTCCCGCGGCTTCGCGCGGTGTAGGCCGGCGAGCGTCGTGAGCAGCTGCGCGTTGTCGTAGAGCATCTTCTCGAAGTGCGGGACGAGCCAACGCTCGTCAACCGAGTAGCGGGCGATCCCGCCTCCGGCCTGATCGTAGATGCCTCCGCGCACCATGCCTTCTCCAGCCCGCTCCACCACGCCGAGCGCGGCGGTATCGCCCAGCGACCGATGAGCGGCAAGAAGGAAGTCCGTAACGGGCGCCTGCGGGAACTTGGGCGCGTCACCGAAGCCACCATAGCGAGGGTCGGAATCGGCCTCGAGCACTCTGGTGGCTCTTCGCAACAGCTCCACGCTCGGAGCCTTGTAGGGGAGCGGAGCGAACATCGCTCCCACGTACTCTCGCGACTCCTCGGCGGCTCCCTGCACGTCGTCTGCGCGAACCGCGAACGCTTCCTCCATCTCGGCCAGTACCTGCGGAAACGACGGGAGGCCATGAGCAGGCCCAGGCGGGTAGTAGGTGCCACCGAAGACGGGGACGAGGCCGGCGGTGAGAAAGACGCTCATCGGCCAACCGCCATGCCCGGTCGCCGCGGTCACGTACGCCATGTAGAACTCGTCGATGTCCGGGCGGCTCTCCCGGTCGACCTTCACCGATACGAACGAGCTGTTCAGCTCGGCGGCGACGGCCGGGTCGCTGAAGGACTCGCGGTGCATGACGTGACACCAGTGACAGGACGCGTAGCCGACGGACAGAAAGATGGGTCGGCCGGTTTCGCGCGCGAAAGCGAACGCCTCTTCCCCCCATGGGTACCAGTCAACGGGGTCCTCGCCGTGCTGTCGAAGATAGGGGGAAGTCTCTCCTGCGAGACGGTTCGCCATGGCTGCCCTTCCGCAAATACGGCATGGTCATTGCGAGGTACGTTCCCGCGCGGCTATACTGGCGCACGCTTGGGGACGTAGCTCAGCTGGGAGAGCGCGGGCTTTGCAAGCCTGAGGTCGAGGGTTCGAGCCCCTTCGTCTCCACCATAGAACGTGACAGAAGGCGGTGCCCTCCGGGGCCCGCCTTCTTCGTTCGCCGAGCCAGCCGCTGCGCAGGGACCGGATGACTCAGTGCCGCATTGCGGGAACAAACTCGTGAACCGGCTGCACCGGCGAATCCAAGGGGGCTAAGCGCGATGTATGTAGACGACGACGACATGGAGTATCTGGATCGAGAAGATCCTCTGGCAAATGAGAAGCTCGAGCGCATCGGCGGAGTCTTGGTCGAACCACAGCACTCGGAGGTCGACTGCAACCGCGAGGGGGATGCCTGCGCCCCTGATGACTATCCGGAGGACCCGTACGCCGTCGACAATCGCCCCGGCACGACCGACGACGTCGGCTACTCGCCCGGCCTGCAGTCCAAGGACGCAAACGACATCAGCTTCGTGCCTGAGGGCGGCGTGCGCCAATCCGGAAGGTCGGCTCCCTCTGCCGAGCGAGACGTCGATCCTGGGACGGCGGACGAAAAGGACCTATGGCAGCGGCAAGAGCCACTCATCGAGGAGGACGTCGACGACGGCCTGAAGATTCCGCTGGGCATGGACGACGAGGACGGAAAGCGGATTCTGGATGCCATGGGCGACGATTCGAGCGACGAGACCTCGGACGGTATCGCAGCCAGCAGCGCGACAGGAGAGTCCACGACGAATCCGGAGCACGGAGGCTTCCCCGAGCGCGAGGAGTAGCACTCACTGGTACGCGAGGCGCCGCAGGTATACCCTGCTTCTCCGAACCGCTGAACGCGCCAAGGCGCACCGCGTGCGAGGAGTCTCATGCCCGGCCCGATCAAACGCTTTCTGCTCGGCGATCCCCTCCACAATCGGGAGGCCATGCACCAGCGGCTGAGCAACCCGGTCGCCCTTGCTGTCTTTTCGAGTGACGCGCTCTCCTCCGTCGCCTACGCGACAGGGGAGATACTGCTGATTCTGGCTCTGGCGGGGACTGCCGCGCTCAGGTTGACGCTCCCCATATCGCTTGTGATCGGGGCGCTGCTGCTGATTGTCGTCACTTCCTATCGCCAGACGATACGTGCCTACCCCGGTGGCGGCGGCGCTTACATCGTCGCCAAGGAGAATCTCGGCGCCCTGCCAGGTCTGATCGCCGGCGCCTCCCTGCTTGTCGACTACATACTCACGGTGGCAGTCTCGATCTCGGCGGCGGTGGCCGAGATCATATCGGCACAACCCGCGCTCACAGCATGGCGAGTCCCCATGGCGGTTGGTCTGGTCCTCTTGCTAGCACTTGCGAACCTGCGAGGGGTGAAGGAGTCCGGCGCGCTGTTCGCGGGCCCAACATGGGCATTCGTCCTGCTACTCGGAGTCACCGTCCTCACCGGATTGTGGCGCTTTGCGACAGGACAGCCTTTCGCTGTCCCTCCGGCTCAGGAAGCCGTAGTCGCGGTCCAAGGCCTCACGCTCTTCCTCGTGTTGCGCGCCTTCGCATCCGGATGCGCCGCAATGACGGGCGTTGAGGCAATCGCCAACGGAGTGCAGGCGTTTCGCGAGCCAGAGGCCAAGAACGCCAGCAGGACGCTGCTCGCCATGGCTGGCATCCTCTTGTTCCTCTTCGTAGGCGTCTCTGCGCTCGCTGTCCTCGCAAACGTTCACCCGAGCGAGACCGAGACGGTCATCAGCCAGCTCTCCAGAGGGATTTACGGCACGGGGATGCTCTATTACCTCGTGACCGGCAGCGTTGCTGTGATCCTCGTGCTCGCCGCAAACACCGCGTATGCCGACTTCCCTCGGCTGGCGTCCTTCGTCGCCGAGGACGATTACCTGCCACATCAGCTGCAAGGCAGGGGCTATCGGCTCGTCTTCAGCAACGGGATCATCCTTCTCACCCTCGCGGCGGTCGCCCTTCTCGTCGCGTTCGGCGGAGTGACCACGAGGTTGATTCCGCTTTACGCGGTGGGCGTCTTCACCTCGTTCACGCTGTCCCAGTCCGGGATGATCGTTCATCACCTGCGCGAGAGGGAGCCGAACTGGCAGAGATCCACGGTCATCAATGGCGTTGGCGCCGTCGCCACCGCGACAGTTCTGGCGGTCATCACCATCGCGAAGTTCTCCCAAGGAGCTTGGATCGTCGTCGTCCTAATCCCAATCATCGTCTCCTACTTCATGTGGGTGCATCGTCAGTACGATCGGGTGCGCCGCGAGTTGGCCATTCGGCCTGACGAGCTCACAGATCTCAACTGGCAGTCCTTCAACCGAATGCACAATCACGTCATCGTCTTGGTGAAGGACATCGACCGCCGGCTCATTCGGGCCATCCAGTATGCGAAGTCGCTGCGCGCTGACAGGCTTGAGGCGGTCTACGTGGACATCTCGGGGAAGGCCCCAGAGTTCAGGAAGCAGTGGTCAGACGCTGCGTTCGGGGTCCGGCTCACGGTAGTGGATTCGCCATACCGCGAGATTATCGGACCAATCCTGGATCACATCCGCAACGTCCCCCGACCGTCCTGTGACTACGTTGTCACTGTGATTCTGCCGGAGTACGCGGCCGAGAACGTCGCGGACCAGATGCTGCACGACCAGACGTCCTTCTTCCTGAAGCAGCAGCTCTTCGGCGAGCCTGGTGTGATTCTCACCGACGTGCCGTATCGCATCGGTGAGCCCTGCTCGCACGAGGACCATATGCCAAGAGCGCCGCGCCCCTAGCGACCCGGGTGCTCGGGGTACTCCGGTTCCTGCGGAATGCCGAAAGCCTCGCGAATGACGGTTTCTTCGAGTTCGCCGTCAACCAGCATGAGTAGCTGGTCTCCGGCCACGAGAGGAGTCTCGCCACGCGGCGCTTGCACGTAGCCCTCGGCGGCAAGAATCGCCATTACGTTGACGTTCGATGGCAGACCGACATCTTGCAGCCGCTTGCCGACCTTGGTCGCGTTCTCAGGCAGGGTGAGCTCCTCGAGATAGATGCCCTCGGCGTTGAGCTTGAGAAGGGTGATGAGATCACCGAAGCCGAGGTCCTTCTCAATCAGACCGTAGAGCACCTGAGGGGACGAGATGGGGACGTCTACGCCCCACTCTTTGTCGAACAGCCACTCGTTTCTCGGGTGGTTGACTCGCGCGTAAACCGCTTTGGCGTTGTAGAGCTTGGCAAGCATCGCCACGACGAGGTTGTCTTCGTCGTCACCAGTGACGGCGGCCACGAGATCGACGTTGTCGACGCCCGCAGACTCGAGGACGTCCGGTTCGCACGCGTCACCGCGTATCACCTCAACATCGGGAGCCATCAGGCGCAGGTACTCGACTCGGTCTTCCCGCTGTTCGATGACGGTCACGTGGTGGTCGGCATGGAGTTTCTCGGCAAGGAACGCGCCCGTCTTGCCGGCCCCGACGATCAGAATGCGCATGAGAAGCCCCTTACTGGAGCTCGAGGAGCTTCTTCAGCTCGCCGAGTGCGTCGCGGGTCACGGTCACATAGATCCGGTCGCCTTTCACTACCTCCAAGCGGCCGGATGGGAGCACCGCCGCTCCCCCGCGAACGAGCGCGGAGACGGTGAACTTGCCGGGGTATTCGAGGTCCGCGATCTTGCGACCTGTCAGTCTGAGAGGAACATCGGCGCTCACGGTGACCACCTCACCGCCTCCATAGACACTCGCGAGTCGCAGGTTCGGCTCGATGATCATCGCAACAAGTTGGGCACCCGCCCATTGCACGCTCGAAACGGTCGGAATACCGAATCGCTCGTAGATCGCTGCGCGCCGCGGATCAAAGATGCGCGCGACGACGCAGGGAACCCCGAAGCGCTCCCGGGCTATCCGGGCGCTAACGATATTGCTGTTGTCGCCGGCCGTGACGGCGGCGAAGGCATCGGCCCGTTCGATGCCTGCCTTCACCAGCGTCTCTCGATCGAAAACCTCACCAGTCAGCTTTCGACCCTGAATCGACTCCCCGTGCTCGGCGAATGCCCGCGGGTCATGATCGATGACGGTCACGGAGTGTCCCTGAGACTCCAGCACGCGGGCGAGGTGTCTGCCCACTCGGCCGAAGCCCCCGACTATGACGTGCATTCAAGTGCCTCCAGCTTCGGGCGCCGGGATGGCGCGAGACGTATCGCACCATGCTAGTACCCGCGTCTGAGTGCCGCCAGAGGGGGAGGTAATAGTCGGAATCGAGGCCGCGGCGCTGGAGGAGTACGATACTCAGAGGGCTCGCGAGAGGGAGGGGCCGCGATGCGAATGCACGTCCTCAAACACGTACCGTATGAAGGCCCGGCCTCGATTGCCGAGTGGGCGACAGGGCGCGGATTCGACATCACGGAGTCGCTCGCGGTCACCGAGGAGCACCCTCCTGTCTCCGAGATTGATTTCCTGGTCGTGTTGGGCGGACCGATGTCCGCGGACGACCACACCAAGAATCCGTGGCTACCGGCCGAGAAGCGCTTCGTCGCCGAGGCGATCGATGCCGGCATCTTCGTGCTCGGCGTCTGCCTTGGCGCACAGATTCTCGCCGAGGTCGCCGGCGGTCGAGTGAGGCGCAACGATTACCCGGAGATCGGCTGGTATCCGGTCAGGCGTACGGCTAGCTCGAGCTTAGACCCGCTGTTCGGCGTCTTCCCCGACGTGCTTGTCGTGGGCCACTGGCACAGCGACACCTTCGATCTGCCGGAGGGCGTTAAGCCGACGCTGTCGAGCGACGCATGCGCCAATCAGGCCTTCACGCTCAACAACGGGCGCGTCGTCGGATTGCAGTTCCACCTCGAGTGGACGGGGGAATCGCTTGAGGAGCTCGTGGATGCGTGCATCGACGAGCTGGTCGACGGCGGGCCCTATCTGACGACAGCGCCGCAGATGCTCGCACATGCCGAGCACCACCTCGACGCCTGCCGTTCCGCGCTGTGGATGCTGCTCGATCTGATGGTTTCATTACCGGAGGGACGCCAGTGAATGGGATTGTGCAAGTCAATGACCTGGTGAAGCGATTCGGTGATGTGACGGCAGTTGACGGAGTGAGTTTCGAGATTGCCGAGGGGGAGATATTCGGCCTTCTCGGCCCGAACGGCGCGGGAAAGACCACCACCATCTCCGCAATCTCGTGCCTTCTGGATCCCGATTCGGGCGAGGTGCTGGTGGACGGGCGTTCAACGCGCCGCGACTCCGTCGCGGTACGTCGCGCGCTCGGCGTCGTGCCGCAGGAGATCGCGCTGTATCCAACCCTTACCGCCGCCGAGAACCTGCGCTTCTGGGCTCGCATGTACGGACTGTCCGGCAAAGGCCTGTCAGATGCGGTCGACTATGGGCTGAGCATGGCCGGCCTCGAGGACAAAGCCAAGAAGCGCGTCGAGACCTTCTCGGGAGGCATGAAGCGACGGATCAACATCGCCGCAGGCGTCCTTCACCGCCCCAAGGTGCTGCTGATGGACGAGCCGACCGTGGGCATCGATCCTCAGAGCCGGAA
>DATHUB010000311.1:0-3518 GCA_035462695.1 Coriobacteriia bacterium
ACCGTAGGCTTCCCGGATTGCACTCTTCGCTTCTGCAGCCGCCTCATCGCTTACGCCCATGTCCTCATATGCCGAGCCAAACCCGTAGCTCATCAGCCCGATTGACGCCAGTGCGGTGATGACGAATAGACCAAGAATCGCGGTGAGCACCGCGAGCCAAATCCGGTGGCGCCGAAGCGAGGCCTCGATCGTCGCGATGTGCGTGCGGTCGGCCTCAGCAACCGCGCCTGTCTGTTCCGCCTCTAGGTCGGGTGTGCTCACGCTACTGCTCCTATCGTTCTAGCCACACGGGTCAGTGCCATGTCGAACGTGGTGCGCATCAGCCGCGACGGCGCAGCGACACGCCTCCGTCCGAGTGTACATTGCCGGCGCCGGAGTCTGCTGGATGCGCTCGTTCGACGGGGAATCGCGACGGTCTAGGCCACCGCGATGACCACATTGCCGCGCTTGTGACCGTTGCCAACATACCGATGGGCTTCGGCGATGTCGGCCAGCTCGAAGGTGCGGTCAACGACGGGCAGCGATGCGCCGCAGGCGGCGAGATCTGCGACGATGGCCAGGTCGTCCCGCCGAAGCTTCGGGGTGCCGTCGTCGACCGAGATCGAATGGCCACCCGCAGCGAGCGCTCGCGCCGACTGCCGCATCGCCGTCGCACTCTTGCGCTTTCCGACGGCGTCGAGGATGAGGTCGTACGCGACTCCGTCTTCCCACATCTCGCCTGTCGTGTAGTCGATCACGCTAGTCGCGCCGAGCGAGCGCACGAGGTCCAGGTTCGACGGACCGCACACGCCCGTGACCTCGGCTCCGAAATGCGTCGCCAGTTGGACCGCGCACGTGCCCACCGCGCCCGATGCGCCGTAGACCAGGACCTTCTGTCCGCGAGAGAGTCCGCCCCGGCGCAGGGAGTGCATGGCAAGCAGTCCCCCATAGGGCAACGCCGCCGCGACGTCGTGAGTGAGCTCCGGTGGCCGAAGCACGATCAGACCGTCTTCGGGCCAGCAGACGTATTCCGCGTACGTGCCGAAGAGATGCCGGTTGAAGCCGAGGACCTCGTCGCCGACGCGGAAGGTGCGGCACTCCGGCCCGACGGCATCGACCGTGCCCGACAGCACCATGCCGAGGATGCGGCGTCGGGGCGCTGACCATCCGAGCGCGATGCGAGCCATCAGCTTGTATGCGGGACTGAGATCCAGTCCACGTACGTAGCAGTCGCTCGAGGTCACGGCTGTCGCCGAGATTCGGATACGGAGGTCGTTGCCCCGCGGCACTGGCTCGGCCACGTCCTCGAGCCTGAGGACCTCCGGAGGGCCGTAGCGAGTGCAGACGGCCGCCCTCATGACGCGTCTGCCGCGACGGACGGTACTGCTGCGTGGGGCAGGTCAACTCCCCGCACCACCGGTTCGGCGGCGATCGCGGACGTGTCGAAGCCCTTGGCTATCAACCACCCGGCGAGAACGAGCTCCTGCACGAAGATGGGGAATGCGAGCGGGATGTAGCTGGTGATGCGGTTGCCACTGAACAGCGAGAGCAGGCAGGCCGCGGTCAGCGCCAGTGTCGCGATCATGCCGAAGCCCGACAGCCAGCGGGGCAGGAGCCGCGCCCGGAAGAACAACAGGTTGTAGAGGAACCCGCCGACGCAGAAGGCGAACACTCCCAGCAACGACGCGGCGTAGGTACGCAGACTCAGGAGCGCGTCACCGATCGCCTGGAGCGATGCTCGGTCCGCTACCCCCGCCACGGCGAACTGCCCGCTGAGCTTGAGCAGGGCCAGCAGGCTCATGGCGCCGATCAGGTAGAACGCCGCTTCCAGCGTCCGGAAGACGACCGAGCCGAGAGCCATGCCCGCACTCGCCCGCTTCAGGACCTGGTACATCGCGACCGCGATGCCGGCGCACGCGAGCGCGCCGATGACCTTCGCGAGCACGCCCGCAGCCGCCAAGCCGCCGTGAGCGTAGAGCTGGGTCAGGTAGTCCGGACCGGAAAAGGAACGCAGGAGAGCGTCGCCTGCGAATCCGGCGACGTCTGCCACGATGAAGAGCAGGCCCGCGATCAGCGCCGCCCTGCGACTTGAACTCCTCCAGTCCAGCACCGCGTTCGGTTCGTGAACAGCATGATCCCTAGACATCTCTTGGTTCCTCCTCTGGTCAGCTCCTCGTCGCGGCGCCGAGCTCGTGTGGCCCGGGACGGCTCGAGCGAGGTTCGACGTATTAACAGTGTTCATATGCCCACTGCACACTCTCTGTTAACAGTGTTAATATGTCAAGGGGCAGCACCGTATGCGCCTGCCCCGGCCGAAGGAGGCGTCGTCATCGCTCGCACAACGGACAACATGAGGCCTCGGGAGACGCTCAATCGAGAGCGTGTTCTGCGCGCGGCCGCGGAGCTCGCAGACGAGCGCGGGATCGACTCGGTCACGATGCGAGCGCTCGGCCGGAAGCTCGGGGTCGAGGCGGCAGCGCTCTACAACCACGTGGCGGGCAAGGACGACCTCCTCGACGGCTTGGTGGAGCTGGTCGTCTCGGACATCGACGTGCCCATGGACATCGACTGGAAGGAGGCGCTGCGGCGCCAGGCCTCGTCGACGCGCGAGCTCTTCGCACGGCACACCTGGGCTGCAGCCCTTATCGACTCACGCGACCGAACCGGGCCGAACAGGCTGTCTCTTGTCGACCGGGTCCTGGGCGTGCTCATGAGGGCCGGGTTCTCCCCGGCTGAGGCTGCGAACGCGACTTTGATCCTCAACAGCTACACCTATGGCTTCGAGCGCGAGAGGCCCACACCCTCGATCCAGGGTGACGCAGTCGGTACTGAGGAGGCGCAAGAGGTCTTGGCCGCGATCCCGGACGGGATGTACCCGAACGCGACCCGTGTCGCCATGGAGTACGCCGCGACGCTCTTCGATCTGGACGCGGCGTTCGGCTACGGCTTGGGCCTGATCCTGGACGGTCTCGAGGGGTCGCTGGAACGAAGGTGAACCCGTCGTCGACTGGCTACGTCGCCGCGGGCGCCACGACCGGTTCACGTCTCGACTCCGTGCGCCACACCCTCCGTCGAACGTCTTGGCGCTTCAGCTGCGCGCCTGTGACTCCGAGTGTAGACCAAGGTGGCGCGTCAGCTGGAAGCGCTTGTTAGGCATGGGTGGAACAATCGTGAGCCGGTCCGAGGGTATTCACCGTCCCACAGCGGCGGCACTTCCACGTGACTAGAAGATCGGTCTCCGCAATCCGGACCCGCATGTCCTCCGAGGGGCCGCCGCACTTGGTGCACGCCGCCTCCCACCGGCCGGCCGGCAGCACGCCACGGTCATGCATCCTGTAGCCGAAGACCACGTGGGGGAACTCGACCCACCGGTTGTGCGCCCATACGCCAAGACCAACCACCAGCGGAAGGGCGATCAAGGAGCCGAAGAGGTCCGTCCAGGTCGTGCTCCCCTGAAGTAGGTCGTCACTCGAGAAGGCCAACCCCAGCGCCGCCGCGAACAGCCCGGCCATGAGTCCGACACCACGGCTGACACTGCG
>DATHUB010000312.1:0-7310 GCA_035462695.1 Coriobacteriia bacterium
GGGCTCTGATGAGAATGCGCCGACGGCGTGGAGTTCTCGGCAAGGCGCTGGCCGTGACTGCGGGCGTGATGCTCATCAGAAAGGCCGCGACCGGCCGCTCGAGGGTCTACACCGCAATCGGCGTCAGTTCGGCCAGTCTCGAAGAAGGGGCGGGGATCAACATCGAGACCGACGTGACGATCAAGCGCTCGCGCGAAGAGCTTTACCAGTTCTGGAGCGACATCACGAACCTTCCGCTCGTCATGCGACACCTCGACTCCGTCGAGCTCCGACCGGACGGCACGTCCCACTGGAAGGCCAAGGGACCGCGAGACGTCGGCGTGGAGTGGGACGCCGAACCCATCAACAGCGCGCCGAACGAGTTCATCGCGTGGAAGTCTCTGCCGGGAAGCCAGATCGAGAACTCCGGATCCGTGCGGTTCCGCGACGCGGGGGACGACGGAACCGAGGTCCACGTGAAGCTGCGCTACGTACCGCCGGGGATGGAAGTCGGCTTCGCGCTCGCCAAGGTCATGAATCCGGTCACCGAGGCGCAGGTCGCCGAGGACCTTCGCCGGTTCAAGCACCTCATGGAGACCGAGACCGACGTCACAACCGAGGGCCAGCGTGGGACCGAGACCCGCCGGAACCGCGAACCTGGCTATCAGAGGCCCGAGTCCGAGGCTGCACTCCCCGAGACCGGTGTCCCGTCAGAGACGCAGGTGGGAAACCCCGGCGTCTCGACCTACGCAGAACGCACGCGATGAAAGCGGTGTGCTGATACGGCATGAAGACCTCGCAGCAGGGCTGCGGGCCGTGGGATCTAGCCGAGAAGACCGAGCGCGAGCTTGGCCGCCACCCACCACATCACAAAGGCGATCAGCAGGTCGAGGACTCTCCATGCCGCCGGCCTCGAGAAAAGCGGCGAGAGCAGGCGCGCGCCGAATCCAAGTGAGAAGAACCAGGTGAAGGACGCCGAAACCGCGCCCATCGCGAATGAGGTCCTCTCGGCGACGGGATACTGCGCGGCGACGCTGCCAAGCAGCATGACGGTGTCGAGGTAGACATGCGGGTTCAGCAAACTCACGGCGAGCGTCGCCACCACGATCGAGTGGAGAGTGGGCCCGGCCCCGGGAGCATCGGTGGCCGTGAGCGTATGTGGCCGCAAGGCCGAACGGAAGGCTCGCGCGCCCTGGTAGGCAAGGAACAGCGCGCCGAGAAGCGCTGCGACATCGAGCGCGGCCGGGAACCCGGCGAGCACCCTACCGAACCCGGCTACCCCAACCGTGATGAGTGCCGCATCGATGAAGGCGCACAGGGCCACCACAACCAAGACGTACTCGCGCCGCAGCCCCTGCCGGAGCACGAAGGCATTCTGCGCACCGATCGCGACGATCAGGCTCGCCCCAAGCGCGAAACCGGCCACCGCCGCGGAAGGCACCAAGGTTGTGCTCATCGGCGGACACCCTCGAGCGCGGCCGAGACGATGGCCGCCGCGACATTCACGCCGGTCACTTCTTCGAACCCCGCGAAACCGGGTGCTGAGTTCACTTCGATTACCTGCCATCCCTGCACATCCGGAAGCATGTCCACTGCAGCGACATCCGCTCCGACGGACCTTGAGGCGGCCACTGCCAGTGCCGCGACGTCGTCGGGGAGAGGAACGCACTCCGCGCGCCCTCCCAGTTCGAGATTTGCGCGGAAATCACCCGGGCCGGCGTGCCGTCGCACGGCGCCGAGCGGCTCGCCCCCTACGACGATCACTCTCAGGTCGAACTGACTCGGCAGGTAGCGCTGGGCAAGCAGCTTCCCTAAAGGCGTAGGGGCGGCCGGGACGCGAACGAGTTCAACAGCACTCTGGACGAGCTTCACGCCCTCGCCCCTCATCCCCCGCGACGGCTTCACGACGACCGGGAATCCGCCGAGCCCGGCAGCCACCGTCTCGGCCTCGTTTTCAGACGTAAGAGCTTCGAGTGGGATCGTTGTCGGAGTCATGACGCCCGACGAGTGCAGCGCCGCGCGGATAGCGAGCTTGTCTCGGCAGAGCGCGACGGCGTCCGGGGAGTCGACGACATGAGCGCCGAGCAGTTCGAGCGCGCGCAGCAGCTCGAGCTCGTCGTCAGAGGTGAGGCCCCCGCTGCGTGGAATGACGACGTCCGGCAGAGGAAACGCGGCGCCTTCGTAGCGAGGGCCCTCAGCGAAGACGTGCAGGGAGCGCGGGTCCAGCCACAGCGCGGTTGCGCCCAGCACCTCACACTCAGCCTCAAAGCGAGCTCGGCTGGGTGGGTTCGGGGAACCGCATATGAAGGCAACAGTGGGCGAGTTCGACATCACCCGCCGAAGTGTAGCCCAGTCCTGCCGTGATCAGCCCTCGGAGCGATGTGGGTTGTTGAAGATGAAGAAGTTCGACCGACTGCCGTTGCTCAGGTTCTCTTGGAAGACCATCACGAGTTCGCGAGCATCGAAGGCGTCGAACCACCGGTCCCAGTTGGGGTCGTCGAGCTGTCGCCCACCGGGACTGCCCGGGAAGTCGAAGCGCAGAACATCCGGACGCCCCTCGTGTTCGGTGGTCACAGTGACCGGAGCCGCATCGCGATCGGCGGCCCACTGCTCGATGACCTCATGGCTACGGGTTGCTAGAGTCTGGCCGTCGTGGTCGGCGTGTTCGTCTGGAGAGCTGATCCACTTCGCCTGCGAAACCGAGTTCGGCAGCCTCTCGGCATACCGTTGCAGATACTCCTGATCGGACAGCCCGGTCTTGGTCGCCATTGGTCTCCCCCGATCGATCACGTGAATGACCCAGCGTGGGTGCTTACTTCCCAGCATGGCGAGGATGGCAAACCCTGCTGCGCGCAACGCCCCGGGCGATGGACAACGGACGGACGGTCAGCGCGAGACTCGTGGAGCGTTCGGCGATCGGTGTCAGAGGCGACGAACCACTCGGCAGGGACTGCCCACTGCGACTACCTGCGGCGGGATGTCCTCGAGCACGACGCTTCCGGCACCGATGACGCTATCGGCCCCAATCGTCACACCCGGACAGACGATGACGCCGCCACCGAGCCAGACGCCGTCTTCGATGGTGATCGGCTTGGCATACTCGAGCCCGGTGCGCCGGACATCGGGCTGGACGGGATGGGTCGCGGCGAGGAGTTGCACTCTCGGGCCGATTTGCACGTCGTCGCCGATGCGGATCGCCGCGCAGTCGAGAGCCACCACCCCGGTGTTGATGTAGCAGCGGGCTCCGATCGTGAAGTTGTAGCCGTAGTCGCAGTGCAGCGGTGGCTCGACGATCGTATCGGCTCCTATCTCAGCGAGCAGCTCAACCAGCGCGTCGCGACGGCGCTCGGGCTCGGCCACGCTCGAAGCGTTGAACCATTCGAGCGTGAGGCGGCAAGCGCGCCGATCCTCTTCAAGGGACGGGTCGCTCGCGGAGTACAGCTCTCCAGCCAGCATCTTGTCTCGTTCGCTCGCCAAGCACACACCCCCTCGCTGCTGCTTTACCCGCGATGCGAGGAGAGATTCACACCCGCGGCCCTATTCGTCCAGAACCCGCTCGAGCACCTCCATGAAGTGCTCCCGGTCCTCTTCCTCGAACTTGGACGGACCCTTCGTGCGTCCGCCCGAGCGGCGGTGAACCTGCTCGGCGTGCCGAACGGCGAGTTCCATGTCGATGGTGAGCGCCGAGTGAATCCGACCTCGCGGGCTCATCGCCTTCGCCCCTCGGCCGAGCGCCATCGCAGCCAGACCCCAATCCTGGGTGACGACCACGTCGCCGGGCTCGAGGCGCTCGACGATCGCGAAGTCGGCCGCATCCCTGCCCCCGCTGACTCCGACGCATTCGACACCGCCCCGCTCGGCATAGCGGCCGAGGTTCTGCGTGGCGTTCGCGACGAGCACGACCGGCACCTTGTGGCGGCGTGCGATGGTGAGAGCCTCTCGCGTGACGGGGCATGCGTCGGCGTCGATGAAGAGAGTAGTCATAGCTGCAGTGTAGCGGCTGCCGCTGCGCTAGCCGACCGGCTCCAGCACTTCCGCCCCGCTCTCGAGCGTCGTCTGCTGGGCGGGGCTGGCCGAGAGAAGCCCTTCTCGGCGGGCAAAGGCCTGAAGCGCACCGACGTCCGAGGCCCTCAGCAGCGGCTCGGCCTCCAGCACCTTGACCTCGGGCCAGTCCCACCACCTCAGCGCGCGCATGGCTTCGGCATCGGCCTCAGGCAAGCGCATGCGCACGACGCGGGCCGGGACGCCGGCAACGATCGAGTACGGGGGAACGTCTCGCACGACTACCGCTCCGGCGCCGATGACCGCTCCGTCTCCCACCGAGACGTTGCCGAGGACCATCGCGCGCGAGCCGATCCAGACGTCGTTGCCGATAGTGATGTGCTGCTCGGGTTGGGGCTCGGCGTTCCACTCCCGCCATCGCTCGATCATGCTGAAAGGGTACGTGGAGAGTGCTCCGACATCGTGATTGCCGCCGGCCGTGAGCATGGCACCAGAAGCAATCGAGCAGTACGAGCCGATCGTGATGGAGTCGCTCGCTTTCCACGCCGAGAAGCTCGTGTCCCCGAACCAGTACGTACGGGCTCCCGCCTCGAAATGGCCTTGTCCCTTGCGTGTCCACGACGGCCGGAAGCGCTCTTCCCATGTGAGCCGGTCGGGTGCGAACGTCTGCAGGAGACGGTGCCTCACTTTCCTGGTGAGCGAGTTGATGGAAACCACCCCTCGAACGCTCTTATCCGGTCCAAGAAGATCTTCCTGCGAGTAGGCATTCCCTCGGCGTCAGCGCCCCCAAACCGTCGAGCGCTCCGCGAGCTGTGACGCCCGTCTTCACTGCAGCACTCCGATGTTGGCGGCAGCAGCGTCCCCCTTCAGCCGCCAGTCCGCCCGAGCACCGTAGTCGGACTCCTCGCTGAGATCCGGGCGAACGAAGACCGGCCTCGCTGACCAAGAACGGGCGCCTTCGCCGGCAGGCAGGGGGCCGGCGTACAGGTTGTGGTCCCGCAAGCCTCCGACCTCCCCCTTCAGGATCACGTTGCGGCGGGCGACGACATCTGCCGAGTCATCCGGCAGACGCCAGCCGGACTGGATGTTGACGAGGTTGTTCTCGAACCGCAGACCGCGCAACCGGTCCCACGCCTTGAACTGCAGGTAGTAGGCTCCGTCGTTCTGGCCGAGCAGAACGTTGTTCTTGAACGTGAGCTGCGTGAACTCCCCGGTCGCGTCGGTAGTACCGAAGAAGAAGTGCGTGAAACCGGGGACGAACCCGTCCGGATATCGTTGCGCGCTGCCGATGACGTTGCCGTCGAACGTCACGTTGTGCGCGGAGCCGTAGAAGCCGAACGTCTGGGTATGTGTCGTCGAGTCTTCCCGCACGCCGGGGAGAAGAATCGTGTTGTCTCGGAAGGTCAGGTTCTCGACAGGGACCGGGACGTGGATCAAGTTGCCATCCGACGGTCCGCGAAGATAGTTGCCCTCAACAAGCATCTTCGATGTTCCGCCGATGAGCAGCAGCGTGGACTTGTAGTCGGCGTGCTTTCCTTCAAAGAAGCCAGTGGAGACGGTCGCCCGGTTGCTGCGTACGACGACGCTGTCGCCGCTGACGGCGATGTGCCCTTTGAAGACGTCGCTCGTGCGGCTGTCCCGAATCACGTTGCGGTTCCCGTTCACCAGAATCGCCCACGGCCCGCTCTTCGTGTCGCGGACTCGAAGATGCCGGAGGGTGATGTGATCGCCCGTCGCCTGTACCGCAGCGTCCGCGTAACTGCCGTCCGCATTGCGCTTCCCGTCGCCGAGAGTGCGAGCGCCAGCGACTTCGAAACCATCGAGGGTTATGTGACTCCCTTTGACGTACAGCCCTTCGGTCACAACCACCTTGCCGCCATCCTGGGCGAGGATCTCGATCGGCTCGTCCGCGGTACCCGTTGCGACGAACTGCCCGCGCTCCTCATACGTGCCTGGTGCGACGAGTACCGTGTCGCCGGCTTCGATCAGCTCCGCTGCGCGCTCGAGTGATTTGAGAGGAGCCGCCGACGTCCCCGGATTGCGATCTGAGCCCAAAGGACTGACGTGAAGGATGTCGGGTGAGGCCGCAAGAAGATGAGGCAGACTCTGCATCTCAGCAGGAAGCAGCGCCAAGCGCACGTATAGCGCGCCGCCGAACAGGATAGCGAGCGAGAACACGAGAAGCGACAGGGGGGTCGGCTTTCCGAGCGCATGTGCGACGGCCGAGTGTGTGGTCTCGGCAGGACTGGGGGCAGGGGGCATCTCGGCTTCGCCCGGTTGCGGAACAGCCGATGTGCGCATGGGTGTAGGGTGCATCGCAGCCGCCCCCTTCACCCGTCCGTTCGAGCAAGATGAGCATGGCGCCGGTCACCATGCCCCTCGGCAGGCTACTGCCCTTCCTTGTGCGTACCCCGTTGCGGCTGACACTAGGCACGACGAGTGTCCCTCAAAGCTAAGGGGCGCCCCCCGGCAAAGCCGGAGAGGCGCCCCCTGTAGGGACTGCTGCTAAGAATCGAGTGCTAGAGAAGAGTAACCGTGTGCCAGATGGACAGGACGTTGCCCGCAGCGTCGCGATACTCGGCGGTGACTAGCTTCTTGCCAGCGCCTGCGGGAACCGTGACCTTCATGAGCGTCGTATATGACATCCACGCGGACCAGCCGGTGCCTGAGTCGACACGCATCTGAGTAGCGCCGGTGACACTGGAGCCCATGTCGAACGTCGTTGTCGTGGTGCTGATCTTGCCGTGATTCAGAACCATCGTCCCGGTGGGCGCAGCGGTGTCGAGCACGATCGTGTCCGACAGCAGCAGCGTTCCACCAGAAGCGTTGCGATACTCGGCCTTGACGGTCTTGGCGCCGTCGCCGGAGAGAGTGACTGCCTTGCTCGCCGCAAAGGGCGACCAGGTCTGCCAGCCACTGCCGGTATCGACGCGCATCTCCGTTGCCCCACTCACGACTGAGTTCACGACAACGGTATTGCTGACGGCGTAGGTGGCGCCAGCGTTAACTGACATCGTGCCCTTCATAAGAGTGACGACGGGAGGCGTGACGACAGCGGTGCCGGACTCGTAGGCGCCGATTGACGGCGGAGTGTGACGAAGCTTGCCGTCACGGTCGTCGACGAGGTAGGTGTTCGTAACGCCCTTGCCCACGAGCGGGCTGGTGGCCGCGATACGCCAGTCACCAGTCACGCCGTACTGAGCAGCCGAGGTTAGGTCGGCCTTCAGGAAGCCAGGTGCGTCGGTGCGGAACGATCCGGTCGAGCCGGAGTACGGCGCGTAGTTGGAGTGCGCGTTGTTGTTGAGCACACAGCCGGAGGGGATCGAGGT
>DATHUB010000313.1:0-3125 GCA_035462695.1 Coriobacteriia bacterium
AATCCACACTGGTTTGTCTGAGGAAGTCGAGATTGTTCTTCGCGAGAACTTCCCAAGGCCATCGTTCGTCATGACCGAGACTCTCTGCTGATCCACCTCTGCAACCAGCAAGTCCAGGTCGCCGTCAGCATCTACGTCAGCCGGCTCGACGCACAGAGGGCGCTCGCCAGTCGAGTAGCGGGCCGCTGGCAGAAGTCCCGTAAGGGCGAAGGACGCAACGGGCACAGCTAGGATCAAGCCTATTATGGCCGGAATCATCCCGAAGACAGCGACCTTACGGGAAGCACGTCTGCGAGACAGTCGCTCCGTCCCCGGAACCGGGAGTAGGAACAACCGGAAGGAACGCGCATTCTCGTTGCTCTGAATCACAGTGCACCAACCCTTCGTAGCCGCCCCGCCGCCTGGTCCGCGGTCACCTGCTGTCCGACTCTGACAGGCATCTATCCCCACGTATGAACTTCCAGCTGACGCTTTTTGCGAAGGGTTCTTCTGACAACTCGTGGCGAGTGTCGGCTCCGGCAGCGGAAAGGGCGAGGAAGCGGGGACTATCTCTATATGTCTGAGGGATACGTTCACTCCATCGAGATCGGCAGCTTCATCGACGGGCCGGGCCTCCGCTTCGTGGTCTTTCTGGCCGGCTGTCCGCTGCGCTGCCAGTACTGCCACAATCCCGATACGTGGCAGCTGCCTGCAGAGCGCACTGACTCTGCGGCGTTGCTCAAACGCATCTCAGGCTCCGCCATCTTCCTGGGGACGGGCCGGGGTGGCGTGACGGTGAGCGGCGGGGAACCGCTGATGCAGCCTCGATTCGCGCAGGATCTGCTCGAAGGCAGCCGCAAGCTCGGGCTCCACACCGCGCTCGACACCTCCGGGTTTCTCGGCGACCGAGCGAGCGACGAGCTTCTCGACGCTACGGATCTGGTGCTTCTCGACATCAAGTCGTTCGACGAGGCCACCTACCGCGTGCTCACGGGCGTGAACATCGCACCGACGCTCAGGTTCGCCGAGCGCCTCTCGGCGCGGGGAAACCTCATGTGGATCCGGTTCGTGCTCGTTCCGGGCCTCACCGACGATGTCGAGAACGTCGAGGGAGTGGCGCACTTCGTCTCCACGCTCTCCTGTGTCGAGCGAGTCGAGGTCCTGCCGTTCCATCAGATGGGACAGCACAAGTGGGAGGAACTGGGTATTCCGTATCAGTTGGCCGACACCGAGTCTCCGACGCCCGAGATGGTGGAACGAGTGAAGTCGGTGTTCCGAAAGCACGGGCTTGAAGTTGACGTCACGCGAGTCGACCCGTGCGAACGCACGAAGGAAGCGGGGTGACGGCGGTGTCGACGACGGCGCAGCTCGAACGCACCTGCCAGTCCGAGCAGGCATGGGAAGGGTTCAACTACGGCCGCTGGTGCGAGACGGTGGACGTGCGCGACTTCATCCAGCGCAACTACCGGCGCTTTGAAGGGGACGGTTCCTTCCTTGCGGGTCCGACTGAACGCACGGCGAGGTTGTGGGACCAGGTCGACGACCTCATGCAGGAAGAGGGCCTGCGGGGCATCTTGGATGCCGACACGGAGGTTGCCTCCACTATCACGTCCCATGCCGCCGGCTACATCGACAAGGATCTCGAGGTAATCGTCGGCCTTCAGACGGACAAGCCCCTGAAGCGCGCGCTTCTGCCGCAAGGCGGCGTGCGAATGGTCGAGAACGCACTGAAGTCCTACGGCTACGAGATCTCGCCGAAGATCAAGGAGACGTACGGCGTTCGCGGCGCATGTAAGACGCACAACGACGGGGTGTTCGACGCCTACACGTCCGATATGCGAAAGGCGCGCAGCTCGGGCATCATCACTGGACTACCAGATGCGTACGGCAGGGGCCGAATCATCGGCGACTACCGGCGAGTGGCGCTCTACGGCGTGAATCGGCTGCTTCAGGAGAAGAAGGCCGAGCATGACTCGCTTGCCGAGCAAGAGATGACCGAGGAGATCATCCGGCTATCTGAGGAGCTCTCCGAGCAGTACCGTTCGCTCGAAGACCTCAAGACGATGGCGGCGTCCTACGGCTTCGACATCTCGAAGCCCGCAGCAACCGCGCGAGAAGCGGTGCAGTGGCTGTACTTCGGCTACCTCGGGTCGGTCAAAGAGCAGAACGGCGCGGCGATGAGTCTGGGCCGCACCTCCACCTTCCTCGACATCTACTTCGAAAGGGACCTCGAGCGAGGCGACCTTACCGAGCAAGACGCGCAGGAGATCGTCGACCAGTTCGTGATGAAACTGCGCATGGTGCGCTACCTCCGGACTCCCGAGTACAACGAGCTCTTCTCCGGTGACCCCACGTGGGTGACGGAGGCGATTGGCGGCGCCTCCGAGGACGGAGAGAGCATGGTCACGAAGACGTCGTTCCGCTACCTCAACACGCTCTTCACCTTGGGCTCCGCGCCTGAGCCGAACCTGACCGTTCTCTGGTCGGAGAAGCTGTCCCGTCATTTCAAGGAGTTCTGCGCGCGGGTCTCCATCGAGACGAGCGCCGTGCAGTACGAGAACGACGACAAGATGCGCGAGGTGTACGGCGACGACTACGCCATCGCGTGCTGCGTCTCGGCAATGCAGGTCGGCAAGCAGATGCAGTACTTCGGTGCCCGCGCCAATCTCGCCAAGGCGCTTCTGTACGCGATCAACGGTGGGCGCGACGAGCTTTCGGGCAAACAGGTAGCGCCCAAGATGGAGCCGGTCCAAGGAGACGTCCTCGACTACGACGACGTGATGGAGCGCTACGACCGGCTCCTCGACTGGCTGGCGCGCACGTACGTAGGGGCGCTCAACGTCATCCACTTCATGCACGACAAGTACTCGTACGAGCGGCTTGAGATGGCGCTTCACGACCGCGATGTGCAGCGCATGATGGCCTTCGGAATCGCGGGCCTCTCCGTCGCTGCCGACTCGCTGTCGGCCATCAAGTACGCGAAGGTGCACGTGGTCCGAGACGAGACGGGGCTGATCGTCGACTACCGCGCGGAGGGCGACTTCCCCCCCTTCGGCAACGCCGACGACCGGGTCGACTCGATCGCCCAGGAGCTAGTACGCGACTTCCTGCAGCGCCTCCGGGCGCACGAGACGTACCGTCACTCG
>DATHUB010000314.1:0-8032 GCA_035462695.1 Coriobacteriia bacterium
CGTGAGAATTGTCTTCGAGACCGACAACCTCACATATTCGATGGACGTTGTTCGGGATCAGGAGGCGAGAGCCAGCGATTTCGCGAAGGCGGTCCACAAGGCAGCAAAGCGTCATGCTTAGCTGTGCAGGTCAGGCGTCACCAGCGGGGGCACCAATGTGGACGCCCTCTCGCGGAGTCGCTAGACTTAATGAAATAGTTCACTAACCTACTCCGCTGGGAGCCCAGAACATGTCGATTCGCAGAGTATTCATGCTGGTGGCTGTCGCCTTGATCGCTGGCTTCGTGCTCGGCAGCTTCGGCATTGCCAACGCCACCGGCAAAGCGGCCGTCACGTCTGCGGCTCGGAACTGCGCGCAGGCAGAGTGCGACTCGGCTTCCTGTCCCTCGGAAGGCGAGACGTGTGAGAAGTCGGAGTGCCCCAGCGGGGACTGCGACGTGGCCGCGGGCGCTTCCGCGTGCGGCGGCGACTGCGAAACGAGTAGCGACTCCGGCAGTGGGGCATGTGGAACCGGATCGTGCGCTGACCTGCAGTAGCTACCTAGCTTCGGCAGCTCGGCTGTAGGACAGTGCCTGCCGCGGTTCCTGGCAAGGGAACCGCGCTCAATCGCCGGGGTAACGCAGTCTCCAAATCCTGTCTGTGCTACCGACCGAGCGCCTTTCCAGGGTCTGACAGGCACTTCGTCCATGCTTCTGCTGAACTCCGGCGGTTCCTGCTCGGCGCAGCCGTTGTGCTGCCTCACCTTGCCACCGGATTAACACGCGGAACGTCATGCCACTCAATCAGTCTCCCGAGTAGTAGAGAGCCTCCGAGAACGATGGGTGGACGGCGATGGTCTCTCCGAGCTGTCGCAGCGTCATCCCTGCGCGGATGGCGAGCGCTCCGGAGTAGATCAGATCGCTCGCATTAGCCGCCGCGATCTGCACGCCGAGAATGCGTCCGTCGGACTTCGAGGCAACCACCTTCACGAACTCGTCGCGCACATCAGCTATGACCCCCGCCGCGATGGCGTCAAAGCTGATGCGCCTCACGTCCGGCTCATAACCGTTCTCGCGCGCGGTCGCTTCAGTGAGCCCGACCGTCGCGAGCTGCGGTTCTGTGAAGCACGTGATCGGAACGCCGCTGCAGTCAGCGGACTCGCTCACTCCCGAGCCAATCACGCGGGCGATGACCGCTCCCTCGTAGTTCGCCACAGGTGTGTGCATTTCGCCGCCAGCCGCGTCACCCGCAGCGAAGACCTTCGGGTTTGTAGTCCGGCCCGCGGTGTCGAGCACCAGGCGGCCACGGGAGTCCGCGGCCACGCCGGCCGCCTCAATACGGAGTTCTTCCACATTCGGTGTTCGCCCAGTTGCCAACAGGATCCGCTCAGCATCAACGGAGGCTTCCTCTCCGTCCGAGGTCTCGAGGATCGCCGTGATCCGTCCCGAGTCAGCTCTGATCGCACTGAGCTTCGACGATGCGCGGAACGTGACGCCGAGGGATTGGAGCCTGCGCTCGGCTACGAGGGAGAGGTCGGGATCCAGCATCTCAAGGACGCGAGGGCCACGAGTGACAACCGACACGTCAACTCCGACCGAGGCGAACACGGCACCGAACTCCATGGCTATGAACCCGCCGCCGATGATCGCGATGCTGCTGGGCAGGTCGGCGTAGCCTAGCGCGTCGTCGGAGGTGTCGGCGAGCTCAGCGCCAGGAATGTTGGGAACTGCGGAGCGCGCGCCCGTTGCTATGACTGCATACTCGAACGGGATGGTGGCGCCGTTCACTTCCACGGTACTGTCCGATGAGAACTTGGCCTCTCCCTCGAGCAACTCGATGCCGGCGCCGGCGAGCAGCGCCTTCTGGTCCCCCGCCCACGTCTCCTCGGCATGCCATTTCCAGGCGAGCACACCGGGCCAGTCGATCTCCACGCGTCCGGTCTTCACGCCGAACTGCTCGGCAGTCCGACCCTCCCGCGCCACGCGGGCGCTTTGATAGAGCGACTTTTTGGGGACGCAGCCGTACCAAAGGCACGTCCCACCCCATCGACCGCGTTCGATGAGGGTGACGTCCCAGCCTTCACTCGCAAGGCCGCGGGCGCATGCGCTGCCTGCGGCTCCAGAGCCGATAACGACGACTGGTCCACGTTCGGCCATGCGAACCTCCCAGTGGAAGAAGCTACCTGCCGAGAAGATGCCCAAGGCGGTGATACACTGAACCGCTGTGATCCTCTCCGTCGACAACGTAAGCAAGACTTTTGGCGCTCGCGTGCTCTTCGCGAACGCCAATTTGCGCGTTGGCGTCCGCGACCGAATCGCGCTCGTCGGCCCCAACGGGGCGGGCAAGACCACGCTCCTCGAAATCATCGCAGGACGGCAAGACGCCGATGAGGGATGCGTGTCGTTCGCGGGGGACGCAGTCGTCGGCTACCTGGAGCAAGAAGCCATCGAGATGTCCGGCCGCACGGTTCTGGCCGAAGCACTGACGGCCGCCGAGCACGTGACGTCACTCGAGCATCGTCTCCACCTTCTCGAGGAAGAGGTCGCCGAGTCGACTGGCGCCGATCAAGAGCGCCTGCTCACCGAGTACGGACACCTCCAGGAACGCTTCGAGCATCTTGGCGGCTACACGGTCGAGTCAGAGGCCCGCGCGGTTCTCGGCGGGCTGGGCTTTCGCGAGAAGGACCTGGTCCGCGACGCGAGCGAGTTCTCCGGTGGTTGGCTCATGCGCCTGGCCTTGGCGAAGCTGCTGCTGACCAAGCCCGACGTGCTGCTCCTCGACGAGCCGACCAACCATCTCGACCTCGAGAGCGTCACTTGGCTGGAAGGATTCCTTCGGTCGTACGAGGGCGCGATTCTGATGGTCAGCCACGACCGTGCGTTCATCAATGGACTCGTGGATCGCGTCGCCGAGATCGAGAACAAGCGAGTGACCGTGTACGTGGGCGACTATGCCGCTTACGAGGTGGCGCGCGAACTGGCCCTCGAGCAGATGAAGACGAAGCGCGAGGCGCAAGAGAAGGAAATGGCCCACATGCAGGTCTTCGTGGACCGTTTCCGCTACAAGAACACCAAGGCGAAGGCTGCCCAGGACCGCATGCGGCGGATCGAGAAGATCAAGTCGGAACTCGTGGAGATCCCTGAGGAGCGCAAGAAGGTGCGCTTCCGGTTTCCGCAGCCGCCGAGAACGGGCGAGTTCGTGATCGGACTCGAACACGTTCGCAAGGCGTACGGTGACCTGGTTGTCTACGACGCGCTCGACTTCTCCCTGTATCGCGGAGACAAGGTCGCGTTGGTCGGCCCTAACGGTGCCGGCAAGTCGACGCTGCTGCGCATGCTCGCCGGCGAACTCCCCCCCGATTCAGGCGAGCGCACGCTCGGCACGAATGTCGAGACCGCGTACTTCGCGCAGCACCAGCTTCAGGCGCTCGGCCTGACCAATACGGTTTTCCAAGAGATCGACGACTCGGCACCCGGTTGGACTCAGGGCGAGGTGCGCGGTCTTCTCGGCGCGTTCCTGTTCCATGGCGAGGACGTGCACAAGAAGGTGCGCGTGCTGTCCGGCGGCGAGAAGGGTCGGCTGGCGCTCGCCAAGATGCTCGTGAAGCCTGCGCCGTTCCTATGCCTCGACGAGCCCACCAATCATCTCGATATCGCTTCGTCAGACGTTCTCGAGCAGGCGCTCGAACGCTTCGAGGGAACGATCGCGCTTATCACCCACGACCGACACCTCATCCGGGCGATCGCGAACAAGATCGTCGAGGTGCGTGACGGTAGCGTGACCGTCTTTGATGGCGACTACGATTACTACCTGTGGAAACGCGCCGAGATGGATGGGGAAGCGGTGCCGTCAGGCAAGGACTCGGCACCGAAGGCGACCAAGTCAGTGGCCAAGCCTCCCACCAAGACCCCTCCACTCGCGGGTAGGAAGCCTCGCCGCACCCACGAACCGCACTCGGGGACTGCTGGTCCCGCCGACGAGGCCGTTGGCCCCAAGACCAAGGACCAGAAGCGACTCGAGGCAGAGACGCGCAATCGTGCCTACCGGGTGACGAAGCAGAAGAAGGAGCGCCTGAGTGCGATCGATTCCGAACTCGCGAAGGCCCAGGGCAGGTACGACGAGCTCGTAGGCCACATGGCGGAGCCGGACTTCTACACGGACAAAGGCGCGTTCGACGCTGCTTTGGCCGAGTACACAGCGCTGAAGAAGCGTATCCCGGAACTCGAAGAGGAGTGGATTTCGCTTTCGGAGGCGATCGAAGCGCTGAGCGCTGACGGCGAGTAGAAGTCGGTTACACCCCCTCTGAGCAGGAGTTTGTAACACGCGATGAAGACTTTGTAACAATGTTTACAATCTCTTTTCGTCACTCTAGACTGTCTGCAACCCGCTGATCGGCGGGTGTCCTTCGGGACTGTCTAACCGGCCCCGCGCGTCGAAGCGACTCGTGGGAGACAGAGCCAGGGGGTTGGATGCAGGGGGCACAGGCCCAGGAGCTCTACTTCGTTCTCGGCCTTGCTGCTGCTGCCGCCGGGTTCATTGGCATCGTGTTTGTCGCAAACGCCCTGCTGTCCCCGCGCAAACCGTCCGCCGCCAAGTGCGAGCCGTACGAATGCGGTCTCGAGCAGGCCGGGACCCCTTGGTCGGCCCAGCGGCTGCGCTTCTCCACGGTGGCCATGCTCTTCGTTCTCTTTGATGCCGAGGCGATCCTCCTCTTTGCAGTAGCGACTCGTCTCAGGGGAAGCGTCACCGCGCTCCTCGAGGTCGGCATCTTCGTTGCGTTCCTCGCCCTCGGTCTCGCCTATGCCTGGAATCGGGGAGCGCTCGAATGGCGCTCATAGACAGGATCGGAGAAGCACTCGATCGCACGCCCGGCGGGATCATACTCACTTCAGTCGACGCACTAGTCGACTGGTCGCGTGGTCAGTCGCTTTGGGCGTTTCCCATGGGCACGGCCTGTTGCGCGATGGAGCTCATCTCGGCGTCCTTCTCCAAGTTCGACTTCGACCGGCTCGGGACGTTTCCGCGGCCGGATCCGAGGCATACCGACGTGATGATCCTCGCGGGCACTATCACAGAGAAGATGAAGCCGGCGGTGCGCCGCCTCTACGATCAGATGCCGGAGCCCAAGTGGGTAGTCGCGATGGGCAACTGCGCGGTATCCGGCGGCATCTTCTACTACGACACCTACTCGGTCGTGCGGGGCGCCGACGAGTTTCTACCGGTCGACGTATACATCTCGGGCTGTCCGCCCCGCCCAGAGTCCTTGCAGGACGGCATCCTCAGGCTTCGGGAGCTCGTCCGGACGGAGTCGCTCGCGCCGAGCAAGACGTACGAGCACGAGATGACGCTGCCGAAGCCCGCGAACGCGTCGTACGCGAACGAGGACCCGGCGGATCCCGCTAGTGACGGCTGCGAACGCCCAGCTGAAGACCCCAAGCCGCCCACGAGGGCCGCGTCCGCCCCCTCCAACGAGGAGGTGGATGAGTGACCCTCGAGGAACTGCGCGACCGTCTGGCCGAGCTCTCGCCACGCCTCTACCCGCTGTTCTCGCTCGAGTTCGGCGATGCGGTGCTCGGCGTCGACCGAGAGACGCTGCTTGATACCGCCGGCGAGTTGCGCGAACTCGGCTTCGAAGGACTCGAGATGGTGACGGCGGTGGACTACGACGAATGGCTCGTCATGGCCTACCGCTTCAACTCCCGCAGGTTCTCGGCGTCCTTGTTTGTGAAGGTTCAACTGCGCCACGACGATCTCACCGTGCCGAGTTTGGTGGACCTGTGGCCTGCGGCGCTCTGGCAGGAGCGCGAGGTATGGGACCTGTTCGGCGTCCATTTCGACGGACATCCGGACCTGCGGCGGATCTTTCTGCCTGAGGACTTCGACGGACATCCCCTGCGCAAGGACTACGACAACCCCCGCATGATCAGGCGTCCCGACTACATCTGAGAGGAGGTGCACCGTATGACACTTGAGATCGAGTCCCGCTGCGCGGCACTTGGCGATGACGGGTTGCCGGTAGAAGAGCTCGTCGTGAACGTCGGACCGTCTCATCCGTCGACGCACGGCGTCGGCCGGGTCTTGGTGCACCTCGACGGAGACATCGTAGTGAAGGCCGACATGATCGTCGGCTACCTGCATCGCGGCATCGAGAAGATGGCCGAGAACCGCACCTACCTACAGGTCGTTCCTCTCACGGACCGGCTCGACTACGTCGGCTCTATGTACGCGAACTGGGCCTACTGCCGAGCGGTGGAGCGGCTCGCCGGAATTCGCGTTCCTGAGCGCGCCGAGTACCTGCGCGTGATCGTCTGCGAGCTGCAGCGCATCGCCAGCCACATGATGGGTGTAGGGGCGTCGGCTGCGGACACAGGGGCGTTCACGATGTTCGTGTACGCGTTCGACCTGCGTGAGCGAATCATCGAGCTGTTCGAGTCGCTCTGCGGCGCCCGCCTCACCTACAACTACGTGCGCCCGGGCGGTGTCGCATTCGACACGCCGGACGGGTGGACCGACGACCTCTATACGGTGTTGTCCGGGATGCGACCGGCGCTGGATGAGATGGACACGCTCTTCTTCGGCAACGTGATAGCTCGGGGACGTCTGAAGGGTGTGGGTGTCCTCTCGGCCGAGCAGGCGGTGGCTTGGGGAGCGAGTGGTCCGACAGCTCGTGCCTCCGGCGTGAACCACGACCTGCGCAAGCACGACCCCTACTCGGTCTACCCCCGTATGGACTTCGACGTAGTGGTTGGTGACCGTGGGGACGCCTACGACCGCGGCCGGTGCAAGCTCCTGGAGTGCTACGAGAGCGTGCGCATCATCGAGCAGGCCCTCTCTCAGATGCACGGTGGCGCGGTGAAGAACGAAGGACTCCCTCGGCTTATCACTCCGCGTCCCGGCGAGGCTTACGACCACATCGAGAGCGCCCGAGGATCACTCGGCGTGTATCTCGTGTCGGACGGCTCTCCTCGCCCGTATCGCATGCACGTTCGGAGCCCCGCGTTCTGCAACCTGGCGCTGCTGCCGGTGCTGGCGAAGGGCCACACTCTCTCGGACCTGATCGTGATCATGGGATCGCTCGACCCCGTCTTCGGGGAGGTCGATCGATGAGCAGCTTCATCGAGGGCGCGCTGTGGGGCCTGGCTGCCGCCGGGCTCATCGCCGTTGCCGCGCTCATCGGCGTGTGGTGGGAGCGCAAGGTCGCGGGCAGAATCCAGCTTCGCTACGGTCCTCAGGAAGCGGGCCCGTCTGGCCTGCTGCAGACGCTCTCGGACACGATCAAGCTCGTGCTGAAAGAGGACATCACGCCGTCGAAGGCCGACGTGGGCGTCTTCAGGGCGATGCCGTTCCTCGTGTTCGTGCCGACCGCGGCGGCGCTGGTCGTGGTTCCTTACGCAAGCGGATGGGCGCCGTTCGACATCGAAACCGGAGCGCTGTTCTTCCTCGCGGTGCCGGGCATGAGCGTGCTGGGCATCCTGCTCGCAGGCTGGTCTTCGCGCAATACCTACGCGAGCATCGGCGGCGTTCGCGGAGCCGCCCAGATGGTCTCGTACGAACTGCCGAGAACGCTGTCCGTACTGGCCCTGGTGCTCCTTGCCGGCTCGCTGTCGACCGGCACGATCCGCGCCGAGTGGCGCTGGTGGTGGCCGATCGTACTTGCCATCGGCTTCGTGGTCTACTTCATCGCGTCCCTCGCGGAGCTGAACCGCGGCCCGTTCGACATGCCCGAGGCCGAGTCCGAGCTCGTGGCGGGATACTTCGCTGACTACTCGGGCATCCGCTGGGCGATCTTCATGATGGCCGAGTACGGCGGGATCGTGCTCGCCTCCCTGTTCGGGGCTGCTACGTTCTTCGGTGGGGGACTGGGTCTCCCGGGCGCTCCCGGTGCGGTGTTGTTCGTGGTGCTTTCCGCCCTCATCGCGACCGCGATGATCTGGGTGAAGTGGACGTTTCCGCGCATGCGACCCGACCAGCTCATGTCGTTCGCGTGGAAGGTGCTCACCCCGATGGCGCTCGTGCAACTCGTGATCGTCGGGGTGGTGATCGCGCTATGAGC
>DATHUB010000315.1:0-9974 GCA_035462695.1 Coriobacteriia bacterium
TTCGTCGACGAAGACGAGTTCTACACGGCCGTCGAGTATCTGCGCGGCCTCGGTGCCAAGCGGGTGACACTGAAGACGGGTGCCTACCCGATGCGTGAGCTCGCGATGGCCATCAAGTGGGCGAGCAACGCGAAGATCGACCTCCTGACCATCGACGGCGCCCCTGGGGGAACGGGCATGAGCCCGTGGCGCATGATGCAGGAGTGGGGAGTGCCCACGTTCTACTTGCAGTCCATGGCTAACGAACTCCTGGCCAAACTCGCTTCCCGCGGTGACTTCGTCCCCGACGTAGCCATCGCAGGCGGATTCTCGACCGAAGACCACGTCTTCAAGGTCCTCGCCATGGGGGCGCCGTACACCAAGGCTGTTTGCATGGGCCGCGCGCTCATGATCCCGGGCTTCGTCGGGCGAAACATCGCCCAGTGGCTCAAGGATCAGAATCTTCCGAAGTCAGTCGCTCCTTTTGGCGGCAGCGTGGACGAGATCTTCGTCACCTACGAGACACTGAAGGACATGTACGGGAGCGATGTCGACGAGTTCCCGGCGGGTGCGATAGGCATATACACGTACGCCGACAGAATCCGGGTTGGTTTGCAGCAGTTGATGAGCGGAAGCCGCAACATGCGGCTCTCGACGATCTCCAGAGACGATCTCATGGCGCTCACTCGCGAAGCAGCTGACGTTTCGGGCATCCCATACGTGATGGATGCCTATCGCGATGAGGCGATGCGGATCATCGAGGCTTAGCACAGCAGAGCGAGTACCTCGAGGGACGGCAGCGATGCCGTCCCCTTTTATATCGGGCGAGCGCCCACCGACTCTGGGGCCCAAGGGTATAGACCAAGAGTCAATGTCTGGATGCGGGCGGCCGTTTCCAGCTAACAGCAAGGGGGCAACATGCGAAAGATCAGGAGATCACTATCCGCGGTGCTGGTGCTCATCTTGTGCATGACACTGGTAGTCCCTGTTGCAGTCGCTGCCCCGCCGCTGATGCCGAATGCCTTCGGACAGAAGGCGTACTCCCACCTACTGGACCTGAGTTCGACCAAGCGCATTGCGGCCAGCGAGGCTGAGCTGGCAGCGGCGACGAAGATCGATGGCTGGTTCGAGGGGATGGGATACACGAGTGAGCTGCAGCCGTTCACGTACGTTCGGAGGGGCACCACCTACTCGTCACAGAACGTTGTCGCGTATCGCGAGGCCACCAAGAAGTCCAAGGAGACAACCACCCCTCTCGTTATCCTAGGAGCCCACTACGACAATGTTGCAGCCGGTTTCGGCGCGGACGACAACGCCTCCGGTGTGGCAACGATGCTCGAGATCGCCGAGCGAATCGCCCGGTACCAGACTGAGTACGACATCGCCTTCGTCGCGTTCGGCGCCGAGGAAGTCGGCCTCAGAGGATCGGCCTACTACGCTGGGCAGCTCTCCGAGGCGGACCGTGCCCGGACGATTGTGATGATCAACTTCGACTCACTGATCGTGGGGGACAAGCTCTACATCCACGCCGGTGCGAACGAGAAGACATGGGCACGGGACGAGATGCTCGGTCTGATCGAGCGCCGCAAACTGCCGATCGAGATGCAGCCGGGTCTGAATCCCGACTATCCAGCCGGCTACACGCCCGACGGCTTCAGCGACTACACCGCCTTCAATCAGGCGGGAATCCCGATCGTCGCCTTCGAGTCGACTAACTGGGAAATCGGTGACTTGGATGGCTACGAACAGACCGAGGAGTTCGGATCCTTCTGGCACACGCCGAATGACAACCTCTCGATCATCGAGTCGATGTTGCCCGGGAGGCCGCTTGTACGGCTGCATGCCTACACGAAGCTCGTCTTCGAGTTTCTGAAGCACCTGAACCCGGATGTCGAGATGCGTGACGTGGTCGGCTAGTCGGATCGCAATCGCGAATCCGCCCTCGCACACACACGACTGGTGAAGGCCCCGCGCTCGCGGGGCCTTCGTCTTCAGTCGCCAAACTGGGCTCGGTGCAGAGCGGCGAAGGACCCGTTCTGGGCCAGAAGCTCGCGGTAGGGACCCTGTTCGATGACGTGCCCCTGATCCAGGACCACGACGCGGTCGGCATCTCGAACAGTAGAGAGCCTGTGGGCGATGATGAGGGCGGTGCGTCCGTGGAGTATTCGACGCAGTCCCTCCTGAATGATCATCTCGGTCCGCGTGTCGACCGAGGAGGTCGCTTCGTCGAGTATGAGGATCGCCGGATCGCGGACGATCGCTCGCGCAAAAGCTATGAGTTGGCGCTGCCCCGTGGACAGCGTTCCTCCCCGCTCTCCAACGATAGTGGTCATCCCCTGAGGCAGTGCCTCGATGAAGCCAAGCGCTCCAGCGACTTCAGCCGCGCGGGCGACGTCCTCGTCACTGGCATCGAGGGCGCCGTAGCGGATGTTGTCGGCGATGGTGCCGCTGAACAGGAATGGCTCTTGGAGCACGATGCCAAAGTGGGAGCGCAGCGAGGACATCTTCACTTCGCGGACGTCGTGTCCATCCACTCGGACAGTCCCGCCCGTGACATCGTAGAACCGCGGAACGAGGTTCACGATGCTCGTCTTGCCGGCACCGGTCTCGCCGACTATCGCCACGGTCTCGCCGGCCGATACTTCCAAGTCGACGCCGTGCAGGACTTCGGGGCCGGTTCGGTACGAGAAGCGGACGCTCTCGAACTTGATGTCGCCCGCCACGCGCGCAAGTTGCACAGCATTGGGGTCTTCGACTACCTCGGTTCCCGTGTCCAACAAGTGGAATACGCGCTCTCCGCCGGCCAACGCCGCCTGTGTCTCCGAGTACAGAGACGAGAGCTGGCTTACCGCGTTGAAGAACTGCCGCGCGTAGTTGAGGAAGGCGACGACAACGCCGATCGTGATGATCGAACGCGCAGCCAATACTCCGCCGAACGCCGCGACGAGCGCGGTGGCGCCCGTGGAGATGACGGAAAGCACCGGGGAGAACGCCGACGAGACTGTGGCGGCGTTCACGTTCGCGTCGCGATTGACGGCGTTTCGAGACGCGAACTCGACTCGGTTGCGTTCGGTGCGATTGAACGCCTGCGCCACCTTGATGCCCGCGAGTTCCTCGGCAAGCGTCGCCGAGACATCACCGATCGCTTCTTGCCGCCGCCTGAAGGCACGCCGTGCGATGAACCCGAACAGGCGGGTTACGACGAGCATCGCGGGGACGACGAGCAGAGTGACAGCGGCGAGGCGCCAGTCAACGAAGAGCATGGCTATCAGAGTGGCAATCAGGCTGAACGATGCGGAGAGCAGGCGTCGGAAGCCCTGCGACAGGAACGAGTTGACCTGTTCGATGTCGTTGATGAGGCGGCTCATCAGGTCGCCCGATTCGACGGACTCGAAGTAGCCGACGTCCAGTTCGACGATCTTGCCGAAGACCTGTCCCCGGAGGGCGTAGAGAGCCTCCTGCCCAACCTCGCCCAGCCTGAGTATCTGCATCCGCTGCGCGAACCAGCCCGCGAGTGTCGCTCCGACGAGAAGCACAGCCGGCAGTGTCAGGACGGATGCGCTGGCCCCTGAGCCGGCGTTCGCCACCGCGATGTCGATGAGGCGCCCGGTGAGCGCAGGCGTTACCGCACTCGCGACCGAAGAGGCGAGCAGCCACAGAACGCCTTGAATCAGCACCTTTCGGTGGGGAAGCAGGTAGCCGAGCATCCGCAGGGCAACGCCGCGGGTGTCGGCAGGACGCTCCTCCTTGGCGAGTGAGCGCAGCGAAGGCCCGCCCGGTCCGGCCATCACGCATCACCCCCGGGCTGTCCTTCGGAGTCTTCGGTGAGATCCCCGGCCTGGGTCTCGGCCTCAGGGCGGCTGATCGAGCTAGAGACGTCGAGCCCCAGGGTGCAGTGATCGGGGACGTCGATGTCTCCGTCGCCTATCAGCTGGCTGGCTGCGATCTCGGCGTAAAGACAGCTTCGCTGCAGCAGCTCGTTATGCGAGCCCGCATCGGCGATCCGTCCCGCCTCCATCACGACAACGAGGTCGGCGCGGCGTGCCGTGGACAGTCGCTGAGCGACGATCAACGTGGTGCGACCGAGCATGAGTCGGTCGAGCTGGTCTCGTATAGCGGCCTCAGTGGCCGAGTCGACGGAAGAAGTCGAGTCGTCCATCACGAGGATCCTCGGATCGACAAGCAGCGCACGAGCGATCGCGATGCGCTGGCGCTGCCCGCCCGACAGCTTCACGCCGCGCTCTCCGACTCTCGTGTCGTAGCTCTGGGGGAGCGCAAGGATGAAGTCGTGGGCCTGAGCCGCCTGGGCTGCCGCCTGGATCTCCTCGTCCACAGCGTCCGGCCGTCCGTACGCGATGTTCTCCCTGACCGAACCCGAGAACAGTAAGGAGTCCTGCATGACGAACCCGATCTGCCCGCGCAAAGACGGCAGGGTCACATCACGGACATCCAGCCCGTCGACCAGAACCTTGCCCTCGGTGGCGTCGTAGAACCGGGGCACAAGGTTCACCAGGGAGGTCTTGCCGGATCCGGTGGCCCCGACCACCGCGACGGTGGTGTCGGGGGCGATCGCCAAGTCAATGCCCGCAAGTGTCTCCTGTTCGGCGCCCGGGTAGCGTAGATGCACCCCGATGAACGAAACGGAGCCCTCGAGTCGTGGCAGTGCGATGGCGGAGGGTTTCTCGGCAACATCTTGAGGCGCATCCAGAATCTCAAACAGGCGCTCCGCAGAGGCCCCCGCTCGGGCGATCTGCGTGGCACCGAAACCGATGACGAAGAGCGGTTGCAGCAGAAGGAAAAGGTAGCTCGTGAAGGCGACGAGTTCGCCGACGGTGAGTGTTCCGCGCAGAATCTGCACTGCGCCCGCCCACGTGACGAAACCTACGCCGATCGTGCCGACCGAGAACAGAAGCGGGAAGGCGTTTGCGACCGTGCGCCGCACCTTCATGCCCTGCTCGAACAGGGAGCGGTTAGCCCGCTCATACCGAGCGGTCTCGAAGCCCTCCCGCGTGAACGCGCGTACGACCCGCACTCCCGCCACGTTCTCTTGCAGGACTGTGTTCAGTGCCGCGAGCCGTTGCTGTGACTCCTTGAACATCGGACCGAGGCGGCGCACGAAGATGAAGAGCACTCCCACGGTCGCGGGCAGCACGATGAACGCGAGCATGGCGAGCGTCGGATCGAGCCGAACGAGGAATACCACCGCACCCGCGAGCAACAACGCGGCAGAGACCACCTGCACGAGACCGCCGCCCACGAAGTCACGCACGAGGTCCACGTCACTCGTCACGCGCGTGATCAGCTGTCCCGCCTGAGCACGATCATGGTAGGCGAAACTCAACCGTTGAAGCTTGTCGAAGATCTGGTTGCGCATGTCATAGGCCGCCCCATGGCTGGCTCGCGCGGAGAAGTAGCCTTGCGCGAAGCTGGCCAAGCCTCCTGCGGCCGCAACCGCGATGAGGAGCAGAGAATCGCGGAGGATCACCGGCTGCTGCCCTTGGGTGATGCCGACGTCGATCAGACGGCGCAGAAGCTGAGGCGTGAGCAGGTCGGCCGCGGTCGATGCGAGGACCGCAAGCACGCCGAGCGCCGCCCACCCAAGGTAGGCCTTCACGAATCGTAGTGACCGAATGAGGGCGGACGACATCGAGCGACGCAGCTCCGCTGGCAGGGGAAGGGTGGCTTACTCGCTCATTCTACCCCCGCGACGGCCTGCACCTGCTCCGACGCGAAACGACCCGGCGAGGTGCTACCGGGTCGTTTCGCGCAAGGAGGGAAGAGAGTGGCGTGGGCAGCGCCAGGGTTGACCTATCGGTGTAGTACCTCCAGCGTACGCATGTACTCCTGAGCATTGATCTGGCCGCGTGCATAGCGCTTAGCCAAGATTCGCTCGGCGTGCTGGACTGCGGAGAGCGGGGTGCGTGCGCGGAACGGCGACAGCTCTCTGACGCCATCTCTGGCGAGCACGACAACCATTGCGGTCGCCGCCACTGCGGTGAGTAGAACTGCCGTCATGGAGGCCCCCGTTGCTCGAAGGAACAAACTTCCTGACACGAGTATTGCGCTCGTCCGAGGAAGTGCCGTGAACCACTTATGGAGATGGTGTGAAGAGGCGTGGACGGTGGCCGGATCGCCCGCCGCCAGGGCGGCGCGAGGCCTCGGGCGCGCCTTACACCTCGCTCGGCTGGGGCTCCACTAGTGGCTCCGCCGCGAGGCGTGAATCGGCGGCGGTGGCAGGGGCCCGGCGCGGGGGTCTCGTCGGCGCCGCGGTGGTTAGCGCGACTCCGGCAACGATCACGACCATGCCGAGGAGCGTGGCTCCGGTGACCGGTTCCGGGGGAACGAGGCCCGCTCGGCCCGCCGCCCATCCTGCGAAGACCGCGATGACGGGGTTCACATATGCGTAGGTGAGCACCTTGCTGGCGGGAAGGTGCGACAAGGCGAATACAAAGGCCGTGAATGCGATGCAGCTGCCGAAGAAGATGAGGTAGAGAAGCGCCCCGACCGCCTTGGGAGTGACGGGTACGTTCCCCCATTCGCCGAGAACAGAGCCGATGAGCAGCGTAGCGATGCCCGCCGCCAGCATCTCGTAGGCGGTGACCACGAGCGCGTCGACGGCGACCGGGTTGCGCTTGGAGTAGATGGATCCACTCGCCCAGAGCCACGTGCCGAGGACGACGATGGCGATGCCCAGCATCTCTTCCGCGCCTGTCTCGAAGCCGGCGACACGCGGCCAGATGAGGATTCCGAGACCGGAGAAGCCGACGGCGAGACCCGCCCATCCGAGTGCGCTCGGGCGCTGCATGTCGGGGAAGAGTGACTCGGCAAGAGCGATCCATAGCGGGTTCAGTGCGACGACGAGCGCCGCGATACCAGAGGGCACGTACTGCTCGGCAACCATCATCCCGTACTGACCGCCGACCAGCAGCAGCAGGCCGACGATCGAGACGATTCGGAAGTCACGCCATGAGACGCGAAGGCTGGCGCCGCGCAGCTTGGCGAGGCCGAACATGATCAGGGCCGCTGGGACGAGGCGCAGGCCGGCGAAGAGGGCAGGAGGGAGTCCGGCGTCGATGCCTACCTTGATGGCCAGGTACGTCGTGCCCCACACGACGTACAAGGTGAGCATGGCGATGATGACTTTGGCGCGCTGCGACACCCGGCGTCTCCGTTTCGCTGGTAGCTGAACGAGGCTCCATACTATCCGAGCGAATCCCCGCGAACCCGCCTTCGGCAAACCGGCGGGCAACGTTCTGCGACGCGGAAGCCGACGAATTCAACCTTTTCGTGGCACAGGCGCGCGCGGGTGGGCTACACTCGCTTGCATGCAATACTCCTACGACTACCCGAGACCCGCGTTCTCCTGCGACACAGTCGTCTTCTGTGGACCGCCCGAGGCGCGCAAAGTGCTCCTTGTACGCCGAGGCGCCGAGCCTTTCCGCGACTGCTGGGCCCTGCCCGGTGGATTCGTCGACGAGGGCGAGCGTCCCGTCGAAGCGGCGCGACGCGAACTCGCGGAGGAAACCGGCGTGATCTGGGAGGGACCTCTCGTCCCAATCGGTACGTTTGGTGATCCGGACAGGGACCCGCGAGGCTGGACCGTAAGCGCCGCGTATCTCGCCGACATCGGCCTCGACGAGCCATACGTTGTCCCCGGTGACGACGCTGCCGAGGCGCGCTGGCACTTCGCCGACGAGTTGCCGCAAGGTCTGGCTTTCGATCATGCGGACATCGTGACCGCGGCTCTTTGGCGACTCAACTGCGTTTAGCCGGGCGGCGACCTCATTTGGTCCGCCGGGCCACGTCGGCTCAGCTCCCCGCTAATGCGGCGATTTCGGTTACACTCGACTAGTCGGCACCACCAAAGTGCAGGAGCAAGGAGCCAGCAATGCCGATCGCTTGGCGTACGGACTATGCGATGAGGATCATGTATGAGACCGCCTGTCTGGGTGAGGGCGGCCAAGCGAATGTCGGCCAGCTCGCAGAGCGAGCCGGCGTCCCGTACGACTTCGCTCGGCAGATCGCCAACAAGCTGACGCACGAAGGCCTGCTCATGTCCCGCAGGGGATCCAAAGGGGGCTTCCTGCTCGCTCGTTCGGCACACGAGATCACCATGCTGGACATCTTCCTCGCGATGGGTGAGAAGCCGACCATGTCTCTGTGCACGCACGTTGATGGCTTGTGCTCGCGCAGCGAGGTGTGCCCGATTCATCACGCCGTGTGGTCACCCCTCGACGACCTGATCGAGCGCCAACTGGCGTCAGAGTCACTCGCAGACGCCGTCGCGCGCGGGAACCGGCTGCAAGTCAGTCTGGCGCGCTCTGCCAACTAGCGTCTGTTCGCCGCACAACGCAACCATTCAAGCTGCTAGGCGGTACCCTTCTGAGTCAGCGACCTGCTCAGGCAGGCTGGACAGTCTCCGAGGAGGCACCTCTTGTACTTCGGGTACTCAGAGATATGGCGCTTCACATTCATCCCACTTGGCTTCGCGATCGTGATGGCGACGTTCGTCGCCTTGTGCCTCGTGTACGCAGTCGGCGCTTCCCGTGGCCCGTATGCCGCAATCCGTTACGTGAACATCACCACGATCGTGTTTGTTGCGGCGGTCGCGCTCGATCTGCTGATGGCCCTGCTGAGCGGTCAACTCCCGCTTTTCTTGAGAACCCTCGGGTGGTCACCGCTGATCGAGATGTCAGTACTCGCGGCACTCTGCATCGGCTCGATGTGGTTCATGGCCGTCAGCTACGCGACGAGCAAAGAGGCCGAGCGGCAATGACCGGATCCCCCATGACAGAGGTGGAGAGCAAATGCCCGACATCATGATGCGGCTGGGCCGCGAGATGCTTGTCCTCGATGGGGCGATGGGGACGATGCTTCAGCGGGCCGGAATGCCGCCGGGGGAGTGTCCCGAGCTGCGGAATGTCACGGCTCCGGAGGTCGTAGGCCAGGTCCTCGACCTCTACAAGCTCGCGGGCAGCGACTGCACGATAACGAACAGCTTTGGCGGCTCCGCTCCCAAGCTCGCTGAGTATGATCTCGCCGATAGGGTCGAAGAGCTCAACCGGGCGGCGGTTCGCATCGCGCGCAATCACGGCGCACCGCACGTGCTCGCGGACATCGGGCCGACCGGGCTCGTGATGGAGCCTCTCGGCCCAGCCACCTTCGATGAGGTCTTCGCGGCGTTTGCCGAGCAAGCGCGAGCCTTGGCGGCGGAGCACCCCGATGCCATCTTCATCGAGACGATGACGGATATCGCCGAGGCGCGCTGCGCCGTCTTGGCTGCCAAGAGCGTCACGGACCTGCCGGTGATGGCGAGCGTCACGTTCGGGCTTGCCGGCGTGATGGACCTCTCGGGCACCTCGCCCGAGGGCGCGGCGATCATCCTCGAAGCGGCCGGTGCTGACGCCGTGGGGCTGAACTGCGGGCTCGGCCCGCAGCAGATGCTGCCGCTTCTCGAACGCATGGTGCTTGCCACGAAGCTTCCAGTCATCGTGCAGCCCAATGCCGGCCTGCCGCACCTGAACGACAGCGGCGCCACGGTGTTCCCGGGCACACCCGACGAGATGGGGGCATTCGCCGATGCCGCGCGCGCTGCGGGCGCCGTTGCCGTCGGTTCGTGCTGCGGGTCGTCGCCTTCGTTCACGGGAGCGATCTACGACGCGATCGCCGACAAGCCCGTCATCGATGTCGCTCGAAGCGCGTTCCCCGGGACAGTGGTTGCGGGTCCGCGAAAGGTCGTGAGCATCGGCGCAGGTGCTCCTATGCGCGTCATCGGCGAGCGAATCAATCCCACCGGCAAACAGGCTCTGAAGGAGTCGCTGCTTGCGGGCTCCATGAGCGTCGTCCGTGCCTACGCCTCCGAGCAGGAGACCGCAGGCGCTGACCTCCTCGACGTGAACGTGGGCGCGGCAGGCGTTGACGCTGCGGATGTGCTGCCGAGGGCGGTCCTCGCGCTGGTCGGTACGAGCGACCTTCCCTTGGTGCTCGACACGACT
>DATHUB010000316.1:0-4581 GCA_035462695.1 Coriobacteriia bacterium
TGACGGTAACGGCTGGGCAGTACAGCAGATACCACCGCGTGCGTGAGACCCGCGTCAAGGACGAATTGAGGGCTGAGTAGCCAGGCCGTGGCTGGGCCTCAGGTCGGCCTTTCCGGCGGCCAGAAGGAGACTGTTCGCTCATGCGCAAGCTCATTGTCTGCAACATCATCTCCCTCGACGGGTTCTACTCGGGTGCGGGTGGGGACCTTTCGGCCATGCCTTTCGACGCCGGGTTCTCTGACTACAACGTGGAACGCCTGCGAGCAGCAGACACGCTGCTGCTCGGTCGAAAGACGTTCGAGGCATTCCGCGCCTACTGGCCTGCGATCGCCGACGACGCGAACCAGCCCGCAGTCGAGCGCGAGGTATCACGCCTCAACACCGCCATGGACAAGGTCGTGGTTTCCGACGGCCCGACGCCTGACCAGCTCAAGGGCTGGGGCCCCGCCCGAGTCGTGAAGCGTGCGAATGCGCAGGCTGAAGTTGCCGCACTCAAGGAGGAACCCGGCCGAGAGATCTTGATCTTCGGCAGCCACGTCCTCTGGAACGATCTCTTGGCCGCCGGCCTGGTCGACGAGCTGCACCTCATGATCGGCGCCGGAATCGTTTGCGACGGTGTCCGGGCATTTGAAAGGCGGCCGCCCGGTTCCCTCCGCCTGCTGGACGCCCGCGCGTTCGAGGGGTCTAGCCTGCTGTTAGCGCGCTACGGCGTCGAAGGCTGACCGGCGGCGCACCAAGCGCTTCACACTGACGCACAGAAGCGTCGAGGCGCGCTTCGCGAGTAAGCTGTTGGCGCGCATGTGGCGCGCGACAACGTTGGGCCGTCCTGAAGGCGGGTAGCACAAACGAACCCTCGGCTGAATACGGAGCTCGTAGCAATCTCGCTCGTTGCACTGTTGCTCGCAGGCTGCGCGGGACAGATCCCTTCTCCCGCGGGGCGAGCAGATGGCACCGCAACTGAGCCGACGACAGGCGCAAGCTTCCTCTCTCCGACGACCGACGACGGGGTGAGCCCCTCGTACAAGCCAAACGCCCCGGTGCGCACATCGGTGGGCAGTGGCCACGTCCTCACGGGAGAGGTCAGCTCCAGTGTCGACGGATCGCCCATCGCAGGAGCACGCCTTGAGTTGTGGCCCGAGTACGCCGGCAAGGGCCATCCGGACGACGCAAGGGCCACCGTCTTCAGCGACGAACGCGGCCACTACCGCTTCGTCTGCGATCCGCCGGAGCACATTCACATGCGCGTGTCGGCGGATGGCTTCGTCACGATCGGCCAAAACGGTTACCACCCGAGCGGTGAGGCTTCAGGAACGCTGGATATCATTCTCAAGCCGGAGTCGCCCTGAACGAGAGGCGGTCTGACAATCGCATTCAGCCGACGGCGCGGGCGCCATTTGATGAAGAGATGCGTGAGCCCGCGGCTCATGCGCGTAAGCGCTCGACAGACGAGGGGAGGGGTATAGGTCGAGGAGTTGCGGCGCGACTGACAAGGAGCGCTTATGGACTCGCTGAGGAAGACCTCACTCGTTGCGGGAGTGTTCTACCTACTCACCTTCGTCTCGATCCCCGCCCCATTTCTTCTGTATTCTTCAGTGCGCGGTCCGAACTTCATCGTCGGTCCCGGCCCGGACGCTCCCGTGTTCGTGGGCGCCATCTTGGAGATCATCGTGGCACTCGCCGGTATCGGCACGGCAGTAGCGCTCTACCCGGTGGTCAAGCGACAAGGGCAAGCGCGCGCGCTCGGCTTGGTCGCATCGCGCACTCTGGAAGCCGCCTCGATCACCGCCGGAGTCGTCACCCTCCTGTCGATCGTGACCCTTCGGCAGGCCGGGGTAGGAGCCGGCGGCCTCGTCGTCGGCCGCGCGCTTACCGCCCAGTACGCCTGGATGTTCCACCTCAGCCAGAGCTTCATTCCGATCGTGAATGCTGTCCTGCTCGGGTCCCTGCTCTACCAGTCGCGCCTGGTGCCACGGGCTCTTCCCGTGTTGGGGTTCATCGGAGCGACTCTGCTCCTCGCTGTTTGGTTTGCCGTCCTATTCGGGCTCATCGGAGCGGTGTCCGCGCCCGCGGGTGTCGCGGGCCTGACGATCGCGGCTTGGGAGTTCTCGCTGGGCGTCTACCTGACCTTCTGGGGCTTCCGGCCGTCCCCCATCACGGCTGACATGTGACGCGCGTTCGCTGCACTGCACCACCTCGGTCTCGGCGTGTGTATCGGGTAATCAAAGGGGATGGGTTTCGAGGTCGAAGGAGCACGACATGCGGAGGATCATAACCACGACGTTCGTGACACTCGACGGAGTCATGCAGGCTCCGGGTGGACCGGGGGAGGACGAGGCCGGCGGTTTCGCCTACGGGGGATGGGCTGCAGGGGCTGGCGTCTGGGACGATGTGATGGGCAGCACCATGGACGCAATCATGGGCCAGCCTTTCGAACTACTGCTCGGGCGCAGAACCTACGATATCTTCGCCGCCTACTGGCCAACCGCGACGGTCGATCAAGAGGTCGCTGTGCCATTCAACCGCACGATCAAGCACGTCGTGTCGCGTGAGCCGATCGAGCTAGCCTGGCACAACTCTGAGCTCATCACCGGTGACGTAGTCCCCCAGCTCGAACACCTCAAGGCGCAGGCGGGCCCGGACTTGTGGGTGCACGGTAGCGGAAACCTTATCCAGACGCTCCTCGCGCACGACCTCATCGACAGGATGCTCCTGTGGACATTCCCGGTGACGGTCGGCAGCGGCAAGAGGTTGTTCGCCGAAGGAGCTCAGCCCAGGAGCTTCCGACTCACCGACTGGAAGGTATCTACAACGGGAGTGATGATCGCCACCTATGAGCCCGCCGGTCAACTCGAGGTTGGCACGTCCGCCGGAGCCTAGCTGCTGGAGGGCGGCACGTCATACACCTTCGTGACCGACGGAATCGAGTACGCTGTCGAACGCGCAGGCGCCGGGGACGACTGAGCACCAAGCAGCCGCAGCAGCCACCGCCAAATGGCGCTTCGCCCCGACGCCTCAAACGCGCTACTCTGACGCCATTCGCGCGCGAGCGCGGCTCAAACGCAACTCGTTCAGCACAGCAGTATGGAGGCTCACTTGGGCAGGTTCGGCGAGGATCCCTCAGCCTTCTTCGGCATGGTCTACGGAGACACGGCTCCTTGGGAGGTCGGCGGCGCGCAGCCGGCGATGGCTCAGCTGCTGGAGGACTTCCCTCCCAGCGGAACTGTGCTCGACCTGGGAAGCGCTACGGGTGACCTCGCGATCCATCTCGCCCGTTCGGGCCATAAGGTAATCGGTATCGAGTTCGTCGAGAGTGCGGTGCTCCAGGCACGCGAAAAGGCATCCCGGCTTCCGCCGAAGGTGGCGGAACTACTGTCGTTCGTGGTGGCCGATGCCACCCGCCCATCGGCCCTTGGTGTGGAGTTCGGGGCGGTCGTGGACTCCGGGTTTCTCCACCTGCTTGATCCAGATGAAACCGATCGTTTCGTTGAGGATCTGGGGCAGGCGCTGAACTCGGGCGGTCGCTACTACCTGCACGAGTTCGCGATCGAGTTCCCGATCGACAACGTGCCACGGGCAATCACGCGTGACGAGATTCACGCCCGCTTCAACGAGGAATCCGGGTGGCGCGTGCTCGATGTGCGCGACGCGGAGTTCTTGAATCGAGTTGCGCAGCCGACCGCGGCGATTGCGGCGTGTGTCGAGCGGTTGTGAGTCGTTTAAAGGCCAGCGCGGCCAACAAACACATCAACCTATCGTAGAGGGGCTGTGAACATGAGCGAACAGGACTGGACACCGGTCACCCATGAGCGCTGCGACCATGTGGAGGGGCCCTTCTACCATGGCACGAAGTCCCACCTGGACGTGGGCGAGGTGCTGGTCCCCGGCCGTGCTTCCAACTTCGAGGAAGGTCGGATTTCGAACAACATCTACTTCACCGCCGTTCTGGACACCGCCGTGTGGGGTGCGGAGTTGGCTACGGTGCTAGCGGGGGTCGAGGGTCCCGGCCGCATCTACATCGTCGAACCTACCGGCACGTTCGAGGACGATCCCAATGTGACGAACAAGCGCTTTCCCGGGAATCCCACCAAGTCGTACCGCACCCGAGAGCCACTGAGAGTCATCGGCGAGGTCGAAGGATGGGAGGGACACCCTCCGGAAGTACTTCGCGCGATGCTGGATAACCTGGAGGATCTCCGTCGCCGGGGACTTGCCATCATTGAGGACTAGGGACTTCATTTCGGCTGCACATGAACTGGGGGCGCCGCCGGCCTGGACGGGACGGGACGGCAGAAAATTGTCGCATCGCGGTAGAGCAGCCACGGATAGACATAGCTAACGGGCATGAGCCGCCGCTCGTGCCCAAGACGCTGGGCAGATGGAGGGACGGTGGGCGAGAGCTGTGATCCTTCCCAAGGAACGCGACCCCAGATTCATCACGGTTCGCCGCGGCGGTACGCTGCAAGACCCTGACCATCGGCTACTCGCTAAGTGGGCGGCCGACTGCGCGGAACACGTGCTGCCTCTGTTTGAGACGGTGCAGCCTGCCGACGCCCGACCGCGCATAGCGATCGAGGAAGCGCG
>DATHUB010000317.1:0-1804 GCA_035462695.1 Coriobacteriia bacterium
AAGCAGGAGATGGAAACCCAGGGGCTTGAGGGGTTCAGCTCTGTTACCAACGAAATCCTCAAGGGGCGTTTGGTTGAGGGCGCGGAAGCTCAGGGCACCGATACTGCCCGCTTGAGGGACATGCAGCGATGGCTCAACGCCGAGAGTGCTTTCTTCTACGCGATGCACTGGACTCTCATCAGGTTTCACCGCCCCACGCTGATTACTTGCGACCACCCGGTGATCCTGTGGCCCGCGACGATGGGGGGCCGTGAGCCCGGCCCCGCCGATGGCACGGGGCTACGCGACGTCTTTGAGGCTCGGTACCCGCTGACCGCTCGGCTCTGCTTGCTGATGACCTGGCGTGAAGGGCCTGACGCGCCCGAGATGGTCAGCGGCAATCGGGAAATGGCTTTCAACATCAATGGGTTTACCCGAGCAGAAGCCGAACTTGAATGGTTCTCAATGCCGGGAACAAAGCCTCCGATGCCGAGTGAGCGGTCTCGCCTGCTCCCCCTCTCAACGGCCATCTACCCCGGCTATGACCTGCGTTACGTCGAACAATCCCCTCGCCGCGCCCATGCGATTCAACTAACGCTAGCGACCGCACGGCAGCCGTTGGTCAATCAACCAACTTTTCCGGCGCTGCAAGTCGGAAGCGGCGAGCAACCCTCAACGCACAGCGACAGCGCGGGAAGAGGATGAGGTGCGAGGCCATGGCCGTTCAAGAACGACCGCCCATGGCACCTCGGGTCGGGCCTAGAACGGAATGTCGCTCTCTGATGGAGGGGCAGGCACCCAGCCTGGTTCCCCTTCGACCGCGGGGAACCGGGGTCTGTCGTCTCCAAGCAACTCATCAAGGTGACGTGAAACCACCGCCGGAATCTTCTCGCCGTAGTGGATGCCGTGTCGCAACTGGCTGTTTTCACGGCCCGCCTTTTCAATCAACTCGATCATCTCAGCGGTCCAGTGGTCTGCTGGCATTGCCTGTAGCCGACCTAGATTGGCCCGAGCGCCACTGGTGCGCCAGTCGTGCGCCAGTCAGACCGGAAATAACCGGATTCAGCCGGACTGGAAACCGCTTGAACAAGCGGAATGCCAATCCCGCTGCGGCCCGATCTAGATGAAGTACATGCCCGAGCCGGCCTCCTCCGCCTCGCGGCGGGCGACTTCGGCGATCGTCGTCTGTCCGAAGACCTTGCGCAGGGCGGTGACCCCCTCGGCCCATATGCCACCTGCCTCGTCGGCCTCCTGCCCGACCTTGCCGTCGAGTGCCTGGACGACCTCCAGGACCGCGATCTCGTCAGCGGGGCGGGAGAGCGTATAGCCGCCTTTCATCCCGCGGTGACTGGTCAGCAGGCCGGCGCGGCGCAGAGTCGAGAAGAGCTGCTCGAGGAACTGCTCCGGGATGCCGCGCCGCTCGGCCAGCTCCTTGATCGGCACCGGCCGCTCGCCCGAGCGGGCCAGCTCGGCCATCGCGACGACCGCGTAGCGCGACTTCGAGGTGATCGAGATCACAAGGCCTTTCTACCGTACGACACGGACTTCGCTCGGATAGGATCGGAAATGTCCTGAGCGAGCGCCCACACTGCCTGGTGATCGACCCCCACCCCCTGGTCCGGCTTGGGGTGCGACAGACCCTGGCAAGCGATTTCGAGATCCACGAGAGCGAGAGCCGCGACGAGGCGATCGGGCTGATCCACGACATCGGCAGCGTCGACGTCGCCATCGTCGACCTGCGGCGCGACCTCGACGCCGCGGCAGAGGCGACCGTGCACGGCGACGAGGCGATCCGTGCCTTGCGCAAGACGGCTCCCGGCATGGG
>DATHUB010000318.1:0-4777 GCA_035462695.1 Coriobacteriia bacterium
CACGGGTTCTTCCCTTGATAAGAACTTGCCAGAAGGCGGGTAGTAAATGGCAAGAGGTGCGCCAGCAGCCTCTGCTGTGGCGCCCGCCTACATCCTAGGGGGGGCTTAGTGAGCGAACCAGCGCACGCTGGGAGCAGAGTGGCCAGGTTCGCGGACTTGGTCTCCAAGTGGGTGGAGGGGGAGGGGGATACCCCTACTTCCCTTGAGGTGCTCGTCTCAGCGCGATGCAACGCTCGCTGCCGGATGTGCAATGTTTGGCGCCTCCCAACCGTCAGGCCGTCTCTCTCCGACGACGAGATCCCCTTGGCGCGACTGGAGACTCTGGCGGTGGAGGCCGCCTTGATGGGCGTGCGGACGGTACAGGTCTCCGGTGGAGAACCGCTTCTCAGGACCGACATCGCTGCGATTCTCTCGGCATTCAAGCAGGCCGGCATGAAAGTGCTTGTATTCACCAACGGAACCCAGCTCCTACGGCCCGGCCTCATACCCGCACTTGTGGAGGCGGGCCCGGACTATCTCGTCACCTCACTGGATTCGAGTATTGCAGCGAAGCATGACGAGATTCGTGGGCGTGCTGGCTTCTGGGATCGGACGACGGCAGGCCTCCGAGCGCTCGCAGCAGAAAGAGAGCGCGTTGGATCCGAGGTTCCCCGCGTCAAGCTCATGAGTTGCGTGAGCCACGACAATACGCCCGAGGTGTTCGACCTGCGGCAAATGGTCCCCGAACTCGGTGCCGAGCTTGCGATCTTCAATCCGCTGCAGAACAAGATTCCGGGTGAGCTCGACGACAGTCTGCTCACAGAGGAAGACCTACAGCAGATCGAGCGTCTCGGCGCTGTGATGGGACCTGCTGACCAAGTCTCCTTCTACAGGAAGAACCTCTGCTTTGCGCCCTACAAGCAGATGAGCATCGATCCTTTCGGGAAGGTCTATCCCTGCTGCTTCGCCCAAGGTTTTCTCAATCTCAACGACGACCTTACTGAGACATTCTGGGGCGAGCCGGACCGATACGCACTCGGAGACATCACCGAGCAGAGCCTCGCTGAGGTCTGGAACGGTGAGCCGTACAGGCGGTTTCGTCGTTCCTTGCACTCACTTCCTCGCTACGGGATGTGCGCGCAGTGCAACCAGCCGCCAGCGCAGCCCTGGACCCGACTCCAGCCCGTGTTCCGAGCGATTGCAGCAGGTGAGAGACTCCTTGGCGTGGACCGCCCCATCTACCGGTCGGTCATCTCAAGCAGGGCCGACGTTCGCTGAGCGGCATCGGGCCGGTCGTTTCTGTGGGCCATTCCACCGGCCTGGCATTCCGTTGCGGCAAAGACCGCTGGTGTTTCTGGGTACCTAGCAGTTGACTGCGTGCGGGCGCGAACCGTCACGCATTTCCGATGAGGAGGTCTTGCCATGCCCGCTCAGGGAGCAGCGATCGAGCCGTGCGCGAAGCTTGCGCTGGCTCAGGCAAGCCGGGCTGAAGTCGCGTCCCGATCCGCCATGACAAGGGCTGTTCACGCTCTTACAACGCAGGGGATCGCATACGCGGCCCAAAGGGCGGCCTCGACCGTCGGACTGGCGGAGCGACCCGCCGCCGCGCGTGTCTCCGAGATCCCCCTCGCAGAGCGGAGCCAGAGCCACCGCGCCGATGAGAGCCTCGATCTGCAACCGGGCGAACTCGTAGAGGTGAAATCGGCCGAGGAGATCCGTGCGACTCTAGACGATCGCGGCATGTACCGGGGTCTGCTCTTCATGGGCGAAATGTGGCGCTACGCCGGGCAACAGCTCGTGGTCATGAAGCGAATAGACAGCATCATGATTGAGAGCACTAGTACATTGAGGACGGGAATCAAGAACACCGTGCTACTTCAAGGTGCCTGCTGCGACGGTTCTGACCACGGCGGCTGCGGGGCGAACTGCTACCACCTTTGGCGAGAGGTCTGGCTGAGGCGGGTGCCGGCTTGATCGCATTGAAGAGTACGGATCGCCAGTACAGCCAGGGTTTGTCCAGGCGGGTCGGCGAGGTGGGCCGCACGTGTTGATCGAATCGGTCGGCAGCGAAACCGCTCTTGCGAGCATGCGAGGCGAGTGGGACGACTTGCTCGGCCGCTCGAGCGCGAATGGACCCTTCTTGCGACATGCTTGGTTGTCGCGATGGTGGGAGTCCTTCGGCGACGAACTCGATCTCAACATTCTCACTTGCCGAGAAGAGAGGGGCGGGAGTCTCCTTGGCGTCGCGCCTCTCTACCGTAGGGCAACGAAGCAACGTCCGCGTGCATTCCACTCGATGTGCCTCATGGGCGATGTGGGTGTGGGGTCCGTCGGCCTGTCCGCCTTTGCGGTTCCCGAGCTGGAGGGCGACATCTTCTCCCTCTTCCGCGACCACCTGCTTCATGACGGGGTCGGCTGGGACGTTCTCGACCTTCGCTTCATGGACTCCGAGCAGCCGTTTGTCAGGTCGGTATCCACCTGGCGACGTGCGAGGATCGCTTCGAGCATGCGGGTCTGCCCGGTAGTGGCGCTCCCGGCTGACTGGGAGGCGTATCTCGGCGGTCTCTCCAAGCACATGAGGCATGAGGTGCGCCGATCGCTGAGGCGTGTCGCCGAGAGGGGGCTGGAGCTCGAGATCGTGAAGGATGAGAGCGACCTGCCGCAGGCGTTCGAGGACTTCGTGTGCCTTCACGTCTCGAGGATGCGCGAGAAGCTTGGCCCAGACTACGACCTGGCCGAGCCCCAGAAGGCGTTCACCCTCGGAGCGATGACCGATCTTCTCGCGGAGGGCCGGCTGCGCCTCATGTTTCTGAGGACGGAGAATCGCCGGATTGGCGTGCTCTATCTCTTCCGATACGGCGATACGATGTTCGCCGAGCAGTCCGGCTTCGACGGCGGCGAAGCCAAGCAGGACGTACTGAGGAGCCTTTGGGCGAAGGCGATCGAAGCGGCGATCGATGAGAACTGCACGGCGCTCAACCTTCTACTGGGCGATCAGTCATACAAGTACAAGTGGGGAGTCACGTCAGAGAGTAAGCAGGCGTCGATCAGGGTCTACGGAGACTCCTTGGCCGCCTCAGCCGCCCGTGCCCGTGATGCGTGGCGGGATCTCAGCCCGGGGCGAGTGTAGTGAACGTCGCATTCATCAGCCCCCACGCAGACGACATCTGCCTGTCTCTGATGGGACTTGTGTCGCACATGGTCGCGTCAAAGCACCTCGTGACGGTGTTCTCGGATTCCGAGTGGACCGAGCCGACGTGGACAATGCCTGCCGAGCACTCCGTCACGGCCGTTCGCAGGGGCGAAGACGTTGCCTACTGCGAGCGCTGGGCGTTTTCGTATCACGAGATCGGGCTGCCGGACTCGAGCGTGCGTCACGAAGGCAAGGGGAACCTCCGCAGGAGATCCGGTCAGGAGCGCGCCTTGCTGGCCGTCGCGGAGGAGCGGTTGTGCACGCTGGTTTCAGAGCACGGGTTTGAGGTGTTGATCGGGCCCTTGGGGCTGGGAAGCCACACAGACCATCTAGTCACGAGTGTCGCGACACGAAACGCGGCTCGACGGACCGGCGCCGCCGCCTTCTACTACGAGGACCTGCCTTACGCGAGCGAGATGGCCCTCAGTCGGATTCGCCGCCGAGCCCGTCGCTTGGCCCCGTTCGCTGTGCCAGTCACCTGCTACACGGGTCTCAGCCTTGAGGACAAGGCCTCCGCCATGGACATCTACGCGAGCCAGCACAGAGACGTCCATGTCGCATCGGTATTCGGGCACAGTACTCGATTGGCGGCCGGACGTGACGGCGGCACCAGCATTTCGGGGCACACTGCCGTGGTTGAGCGACTCTGGACTCAATCCGACGGGCCATCCCTGATCAGCTTGTGCGACTCCAGTATCGAGATGTATGCCGAGAGCAAGCCGAGGTTCAGTTTGCGCATGGCGGTTCCCGGACCTCGGAGGCTGTAGTCCCGGTGCTGTGGCGCTCGACTACTCGCGCGAGCAGCTCAGCTGGCGTGAGTAGTACACTCGCCGAGGGAGAGCAGCCCGCGAGGAGGTCCGCCATGCCCGGCCGTCGCGTCTACTACATCGACTGGCTCCGAGTTCTCGCGGTGCTTCTGCTGTTCCCGTTCCACGCGGGTCGCGTGTTCAACGCAGGTGAGCCCTTCTACGCTAAGTCGACCATCGAGTCACTCCCGATCTCCTACCTCCTCGGCGTGATAGACCGCTGGCACATGCCGCTGCTCTTCCTGCTTGCCGGTATGGCCACCTACTTCTCGCTGCGGCATCGCTCGCTCTCCACCTACGTCCGAGAGCGCAGCCTGCGTCTCCTCGTGCCGCTCGCATTCGGTGTGCTGGTCCTCGTGCCGCCGCAGACCTGGCTCGGCGCGCGCACCAACGCGGGCTACACCGGATCCTTCTGGGAGTACTACTCGAGCGGCCTCGCATTCGCGACCGGCAACCTCTTCGGTCGCGGCGACTACTACGGCGGTATCTCACCTGCTCATCTCTGGTTCATCCTCTTCCTCTGGCTCATCTCGATTCTCGTTCTCCCGCTCTTGGCATACGGGCGGACGGACCGAGGCGGGGACAGGCTGGCGAGGATCGCGCGAGCTCTGGCGAAGCCCAAGTGGTGGCCCGTGGTGATCTTTGCGATTGAGATTGGAGAGGCGGGGCCGGAGATAGGCGGCAAGAATCTGCTGTACTACCTTGTGTACTTCGTCCTCGGCTACTTGCTCATCCGAGATGATTCCTTCGCGGTGGCAGCCGAACGACACCGCGCTTGGGCACTGATCGCCGGCTTCGC
>DATHUB010000319.1:0-2975 GCA_035462695.1 Coriobacteriia bacterium
CATTCTGCTTCCTCCTCCGTCGGTGTCAGTCACTCAAACGTACCCACCATTCGGTTGGAGCAGAAGTCGCGTTTCAGTGAACCGGGAGTATGCTGGGGACATGAGCAGTCCCATCAAGGTGCACATTCTGGCGAGCCTGCAGCGCTTCCGCGAGGAGCGCGGACTCCCCGTCGCCCTGGAGCTCGAGGTGCCCGATGATGCCGACGGGTGGTGGCTGGCAGCGGAACTCGGCCTGCCCTATGAGTCCATCGAGGGCATGTTTGTGAACCACGTCATCTACGGACTCGACCAGCCGGTCAAGCCGGGTGACCGGGTCGCTCTGGTTCCCTACGGGACCCCAGGGCCTCACCGCGTCTACCTCGGCCTGTTCGAAGCAGGCGTAGCGACGCGCGGGAACCTGGCAGAGCACGTGAAAGCCGACGGCGAGGACTCCTAGCTCGCTTCGTCGTACTCCTCGTACGCATCCACAAACTGGCTGTTGTACAAGTCGTAGTAGAAGCCCTCTGCGCTCAACAGCTCCACGTGCGTTCCTTGCTCGATGATTCGGCCCCGGTCCATGACGATGATCGTGTCTGCGTCTCGGATCGTTGAGAGCCGATGCGCGATCACGAAGCTCGTCCGGTTCTTCATCAGCTCCGACATCGCGCGCTGGATCAGCACCTCGGTGCGCGTGTCGACAGAGCTCGTCGCCTCGTCGAGGATGAGCACCTCGGGGTCGGCGAGGAAGGCGCGAGCGATGGTGAGCAGCTGTCGCTCGCCCGCCGAGACATTCGACGCGTCGTCGTTCAGCACCGTGTCGTAGCCGTCGGGGAGGGTGCGCACGAAGTGATCGACATACGCAGCACGTGCGGCAACGAGAATCTCGTCTTCCGTCGCGCCTTCTCGGCCGTACGCGATGTTCTCGCGGATCGTGCCGCCGAATAGCCACGTGTCCTGAAGGACCATGCCGAACGTGTGCCGCAGGTCGTCGCGCGTGAGATCGCGTATGTCCACGCCGTCGATGGAGATTGCTCCGCCATCGATCTCGTAGAAGCGGAGCAGCAGGTTCACCAGCGTCGTCTTACCCGCACCCGTCGGCCCGACGATCGCCACGGTGCTGCCGGGCTTGGCGTCGAGTGAGAGCTCTTCGATGAGCGGGGTCTCCGGCTCGTAACGGAACGAGACGTCCTCCATGGCGATATGACCCGTGATCTTGCCGAGGGCCGCGGGGGAGGTCGTCTCCGGCACCTCCTCGGCCTCGTCGAGCAGCTCGAAGACGCGCTCGGCCGAAGCCGCCGTCGACTGCAAGACGTTCGCGATGCTCGCGGTCTGCATGATCGGCTGCTGGAACTGGCGGGAGTACTGGATGAAGGCTTGGACATCGCCGAGCGACATCGTTCCGTTCGCGACTTTGAGGCCGCCGATCACCGCGATGGCGACGTAGTTGAGGTTGTTGATGAAGTTCAACGCCGGCTGGATGATGCCCGAGATGAACTGCGCGCGGAAGCTGGACTCGTACAGTTCCTCATTCTGGGCGTCGAAGATCTCGATCGCCTCGGCCTGCCGACCGAATACCTTCACGATGCTATGGCCGGTGTGCATCTCCTCGATGTGCCCGTTGAGCTTGCCTGTACGCTCCCACTGCGCAGCGAACTGCTTCTGCGAACGCTTAGCGATCATCATCGTCACGAGCACCGAGAGCGGCAACGTCAGCAAGGAAACGGCGGCGAGCAGGGGACTGATCCAGAACATCATGGCGAGCACGCCGATAATGGTGAGGACCGCCGTGATGATCTGAGTGAGACTCTGCGAAAGCGTCTGCGCGATATTGTCGATGTCGTTCGTGACTCGCGAGAGGGTGTCGCCGCGCGGATTGCTGTCGAAGTATTTGAGCGGCAGCTTCGCGAGTTTCTTGTCGACCTGCTTTCTCAGGCTGTAGACGATGCGCTGCGACACGCCTGCCATCAAGTACTGTTGCGCCCAGCCGAGCAGAGCGCCGAGCAGGTACACGAGCGCCACAAGGCCGAGCTGCCGGTGAAGCTCGGTGAAGTCGACACCCTGTCCCGGGGTTACGTCCATCGACGCAAGCATGTCGGCCTGCTGGTCCTTGCCGGCAGCTCGCAGCGCACCGACCGCCTGGTCCTGAGTGACGTCGGCCGGCAACTGCTTGCCGACTACGCCCTCGAATACGAGGTTCGTCGCTGTGCCAAGCATCTTGGGTCCGAGGATGTTGAAAGCCACGCTCGCCGCTCCGAGCGCAAGCACGATGACGATCAGGACGATCTCCGGCTTCAGGTAACCGCCGAGCCGCTTCAGCGAACCCTTCAGGTTCTTAGGCTTGGCCACGGGCATCGCGGCGCCCATGCCCATGCCGGGGCCGAAACCGCCGCCACGCCCAGGGCCACGTCCGGGCGCCGGTGCGTTCTTCTCGGTCTCGCTCACGCCACTTCCTCCTGCGACAGCTGTGAATAGACGATCTCTTGGTAGGTCTCGCAAGTCTCCATCAGCTCGTGATGTGTGCCGATACCGACCACGCGTCCGCCGTCCATCACCACGATGCGATCGGCGTCCATGATGGTGCTCACGCGCTGGGCGACGATGATGACGGTCGCCTCGGAGGTCTCGCGCCTGAGCGCTCCACGCAGTCTCGAGTCGGTCTTGAAGTCCAGAGCCGAGAAGCTGTCATCGAAGACGTAGATCTCGGGCCGCTTCACCAGCGCACGGGCGATAGCGAGTCGTTGACGCTGACCGCCCGATACGTTGGTGCCTCCTTGCGAGATCGTCGCCTCAAGGCCCTCGGGCATCTCGGCGACGAACTCCTTTCCCTGCGAGACAGCGAGCGCATGCCACAGCTCGTCCTCCGTCGCATCCTGCTTCCCGTAGCGCAAGTTGCTCGATACGGTGCCCCTGAACAGGAACGACTTCTGAGGGATGAACCCTATCTTGCTCCAAAGCCGGTCGCGGTTGATGTCCCGGATGTCGACACCGTCAATGAG
>DATHUB010000320.1:0-1510 GCA_035462695.1 Coriobacteriia bacterium
CCTGCCTCTTGCTACCCATGACGCCTCCTGCGTACGGCGGGATCGGGGGGCACGTGACGTCTCCCCTCCGTTGCAGGATCTCCATGTGCCCGGGGAAGGGACCAGAGTCCTAGGTCCTCCCCATCCCCGACGAACGACTGCTGCGACAGCCCAGACCGGAAGGGGATCGTGGGCTCATGGACGAGCGAACCCTGATCTTCATCCTGTTGTGGACGCTGGGTGTGGTCGCGGGCTTCTGGATGGTGCGTCGCGGCCACGACCCTCGATGGATCTACCTCGGGGCGCTGCTGGGTCCGATTTTCGTGCCGATCGCCGTGGAGCGCGTCCGCAACCACCCCACGGTGGTCGGCGACGAACCCGCCGCGCGAGGCAACGGCGGCCTGCGGGTGCTGGTGGGCTTCGACGGCTCGCCCGAGTCGCACGAAGCGGTTGCGACGGTCCACCGACTCTTCGACCCACGCACCACCACGCTCGTCCTGGCGCAGGTGGTCTCCTACGACGCGGCCGAGGACACGAGCCATTCCGAGGTCGATGACGCGCGCCGCCGACTCGCTGAAGCCGTGGTCGAGCTCGGCGCGCCTGAGGCGTCCTTCGAGGTGCTCGCTGGACCGCCGGCCGAGACACTCTGCACGTTGGCCCGCGAACAGGACATGGACCTGCTCGTGGTGGGTCGGCGCGGTCGATGGCTCTCCCAGCGGGTGATGGGCAGCGTGGCCGAGCGTGTCGTCAAGAATGCCCACCTACCGGTACTCGTGGCGCAAACGCCTGGTACGCGACCTGCACAGCCGCCCGACAAGATCAGGAACGAAGCAATCTGACATCCCAAGCGTTCACTCCACACCCGATGCGCGATACCCCGGACCTGACGTCTCTTCGGCCATCGGATGGAGAGTTGCATGCTGACGGGAACTGCGCGCTGACGTCCATCATCCCGAGCGTTGATCGGGTTGCCCCACCCGGCCGGGCTGGTCGGCCAGCGGCCGCTTCGCGCACAGCAGTTCGAGGACTGGCTGAGCAACAGCACCGATGTTGCCGGAACGGAGCATCACACCTCGCGAGCCCGGCGTCGCAACAGGGCGGTGACATGCTCCGACCCCACGACCTGCGGCACACCTGCGCCTCGCTCCACATCAAGCACGGCACCCCACCGAAGGTGCTCTCTCCACCATGGTGGGCCACGCCTCCGTCGCCATCACGCTCGACCGATATGGTCCTGCGGAAACAGTGAACGCGGGGCGGTAGCTCAGTCGGTCAGAGCAGAGGACTCATAATCCTTGGGTCGTGGGTTCGAGCCCCACCCGCCCTACTCAGCCCGTGTATGACTTCGGCTGATGGGTGACACCTACTTCGGCTGATTGGTGACACTCCCGACGCAAGCGGGAGCTGAGTGTGGCGGAGCAGCGCACCGTCTCAGGGAGTGGTGAGCCGCCGCCGCAACCGGTCCCGCTCGGTCCGCAGCCGGCGTACCTCCTCCTCCAGCAACAGCACCCGGGCGATGCCGGCGAGGTTC
>DATHUB010000321.1:0-11497 GCA_035462695.1 Coriobacteriia bacterium
CGAAGGGGACGGCGAAGAACGTCACGAGGATATCCGGCTTGAACTCGCGGACTTCTCGGCGGATGGCCGTGAAGGCCGACAGGGACATCGGCGGAAGGAGTCCTCGGCTGAGGCGGTGGCCACGGCTGTTCATGAGAGAGAGTCTGTCTTCGAAGCGCACCACCGGGAAGTGACAGCCGAGGTCATCGCCCGTCGGGCCGACCCAGTAGGGGCGACTCGTCTGCGGGAGGCAGCTGGTCAGCAACCTGACATCGTTCTCCTCCGCCCACAGGTTGCCGACATCTCGAATGAGCAGCTCGGCACCGCCTACGATTGGGAAGAACGTGGGCGTTGTTATCAGCACTCGCATCTAGCGACCGCCCGACATCGCCGGAATCGGCGCCTCAATCTCCAGGAAGTCGCCCCACTCCGCTTCCGAACTCCCTGGCACGGTCGTGCGATTCATCATCAGCGACTGCTCGGCCCGTTCGAGCGCTCGCACGACGCGAAGCCCGGAGAGCCCATCGGTGCGCGGTGGGGTTCCTGTCTTGATGGATTCGATGAAGTGCTGGGCCTCGGCAAGCAGCGGCTCCCACGTGTCGAGCCGCGGGGAGACGATGTCGCCGGTCCGATAGGACAGCTGGAACTCCCCATAAGAGCCGGGCTCGACCGTCACGTTGACGCCGTGGTCGTAGATCTTGACCTTCTCGACGCTCTCGGTGTCGTCGTAGAGGAGCATCTTTCGGCTTCCCACGACCATCGTCCGGCGCAGTTTCACCGGCGAGAGCCACGAGAGTTGTATCTCGGCGACGGTACCCGACGGGAAGGCCATGTTTACGAAGGCCACATCGGGGTTGCACTCGTGAACGCACGATCGGCCGAAGGAGCTGATCTGCGACGCCTCCTCGCCCAGCCAGTAGAACAGGATCGAGAAGTCATGGGGCGCCAGGTCCCAGATGACGCTCACGTCCTTCTGGTGCAGGCCGAGGTTCACTCGGCTCGACGCGATGAAGTAGATGTCGCCGAGTTCGCCGCTGTCGAGAATGTCCTTGATCTTGCGGACCGCGGGACTGAATTCGAAGGTGTGACCGACCATGAGCGTGCGACCGCGCCTCTCGGCCATCTCTACCAACGTCTCAGCCTCCTTGACGCTGGCAGCTAGTGGTTTCTCGATGAACACGTGCTTGCCCGCGAGCAGCGCGCTCTTGCCGAGCGGGTAGTGGGTCGAGATCGGCGTCGCCAGCAGGACAGCGTCGACCTGCTCGTCAGCGAAAATGTCGTTCGCCTCAGTGGTGACGAGCGAGCCCGGCGAGGCGACATGCGCCTTTTCGAGCCTTCTCTCGTCCCGGTCCGCCACCCATTTGACGTCCACGTCGGCACACTGCGCGTAGTTGCGCAGGATGTTCGGCCCCCAGTAGCCATAGCCGATCAAGCCGACGACAAGCTTGTCTCCGTTCACGTCAGGCCCCCCGTTCCGTGAGTAGGACAATTACGGTCCTCCCGATGATCTTGAGATCGAGAAGGGGGGACCAATGCTCTATGTATGAGAGGTCGAGATCGACCATCTGCTCGAACGTCGTTTGATTTCGCCCACTCACCTGCCAGAGCCCCGTCATGCCCGGCATAGCTTCGAGTCTGCGCATGTGTCGGTCCGTATACAGCTCGACCTCATAGGGAAGCGGCGGCCGCGGACCTACGAGCGACATCTCACCCCTTGCTACGTTGAAGAGCTGCGGCAGCTCGTCAAAGCTCAGCCGCCTCAGAACGCGCCCCACCCGAGTGATCCGAGGATCGTTCTCGAGCTTGTAGGTGCCTTGGCCGTTGCGCAGCTCGTCGCCGCCCTCGCGGATCATCCGAGTCACGTATTCGCGGTGCTGTTCGCTGTCGCAGTCCGAGCGCATCGTCCGGAACTTGAACATCTCGAACTGAGTGCCGCCACGCCCCACCCTGGTCTGTCGGAACAACACCGGCCCGGGCGAGTCGATGCGAATCAGCAGGGCGATCGTCGCGAGCAGCGGCGAGATCAAGGCGACGCCGAGGAGCGAGCCGAAGAGGTCGAAGCCGCGCTTTGCCGAGGCGAGCACTGCCGAGGCAACGCTGCCCGAGCGTGACTGACGCGCAGCGCCCCCTGTCGCGACCCACTGCTCTTCACGCGAAAGCTCAGGCATCGGCGGCCTCCTCGACAGACGTCGCCACGTACTCGATCTCGCGCTCGGTAAGGTACGGAAACATGGGCAGCGAGACGATTTCGCTCGTGGCCTTCTCGGCATGCGGGAAGTCGCCCGGGCCGTAGCCGAGGGCGGCGAACGCCGGCTCGAGATGCAGCGGCAAGGCGTAGTGGATGGCCGTCTGGACTCCTTTGTCCGCCAACCGCGAGCGGAACTGCTCGCGATCGGGCGCCCGGACGACGTACAGGTGGAAGACGTGGTCCGCGCCGTCGGCGATGCTCGGCAACGTGACGGAGCCGGGCGAGATCGCTCTTCCGTAGGCGGCCGCTGCTTCCGCACGTGACTGATTCCACTCATCGAGAAGCGGCAGCTTCGTGCGCAGGAAGGCGGCCTGCAGACTGTGCAGCCGCGCGCAGTAGCCTGGCTCCACATGCAGGCGCTGCCCGTCCTCGCCATGACAGCGAAGCAGGCGGATCCTCTCGGCGGTATCGGCATCGTCAGTCACGACCATGCCGCCGTCGCCGATCGCCCCGAGGTTCTTGCTCGGGTAGAAGCTGAAGCATCCAGCGTCTCCGCCAGCGCCCGCCGCGAGTCCATACCGCTGGGCGCCGTGAGCTTGGCACGCGTCCTCTACGATCTTGAGGTCGTGGCGCTCGGCGATCCTGTTGAGCTGTCGCATGTTGACGCTCTGCCCGTACAAGTGAACCGGGATGATGGCCCGCGTCCGCTCGGTGATCGCAGATTCGACGGCCGCGAGATCCATCAGGTAGGTCTGCGGGTCTATGTCGACGAAGACCGGGCGCGCGCCAGCCATCAAGATGGCTTCCGCCGTTGCTGCGAATGTATTGACCGCGGTGATGACCTCGTCGCCCACGCCGATGCCGAGCGCACGCAGGGCGAGATGAAGGGCGTCAGTGCCCGTGGAGACTCCGACCGCGTGTGAGACGCCGACATAGTCCGCGAACTCCCGCTCGAACTTCTCGACCTCTTGCCCGAGCGTGAAACCGCCGTGATTCATCACGCGGGAGAAGGCCTCGTGCAGGCCGCCCGCGAGGGGATCGTGCATGCGGGCGATATCCACGAACGGAACCGTCATCGTCCTCACATCAGTCGCACCCATTCCAGGCCCCTTTCACTAGTAAGCTCCAAGCGTCCCGTCGGTCTTCGCGACCCGCACCCCGACGCGAAACGCCCAGATGCTGATCGGCAAGATGACGGCAGCAAACGCCGCGAGGACGAGTACGTCGGTCGAAACCTCCGCGAGCGTGGCTCCGTTAAGCACCGCCTCGCGCATCGCATGCAGCCCCCAGTAGATCGGGAAGATGCGGGCGATCGACTGCAGCCACACCGGGAAGACCGTGACCGGGAAGTACGTGCCTCCCACGAACGAGGACACGGAGCCGAAGGCCCACGAAACCGGGTCTCCGCGCTTGAGCACCATGATCACGCTGGCCGAGAGGATCCCCACTCCGCTGAAGACGAGCGAGGTGAGCGCTAGAACTACGAGAGTCGTAGGTACGTTCACGTTTCCGAGGTTGGCTCCAAAGAACAGCGCGCCGATGATCAAATAGAGAAGCACCGTCACCGTCGTCCAAGCGAAGTTCCAGACGGACGACGAGAGGATGATGGTCGAGAGCCGGGTGGGGGTCACAAGCATCGCCTCAAGCGTTCCCTGTGCTTGGGCCCCGCTGATTGCCGAGGAGAACGAGCCGAGGCCGACGCCCTGAATGCTGACGAAGGCGATGCCCACCAGAACGAAGCCGAAGTAATCGCCGTTGTAGTCAGCGAGGTACGGGTTTGCCGCATCGCCCACTAGCCGCGACACGAAGAAGAACGATGCGATTCCTAGGAACATGCCGGCGAGGCGCATGAGGAACGCCAGGCGATAGCTGCGCTCGATTGCGAAGTCACGCTTGACGAATGCGATCGGTTTGTCAGCTCGCACGTGCCTGCCTCCTCACAACGTCAACGAACATCTCCTCCAGGCCGCGCTCCCTGCGGTCGACCGAGAGCACGGTGGCGCCGCTCGCGAGAACGTCGCTCAGCACGTTCGACAGTTCGCGACTGCCGGGGTGCATGCTGAAGCGCATCTCGACGACCCCGTTGCCCGACGGTCGGTCGAAAACGGGATTGGTGAGACCGTGGCGTTCGGCCAATGCGACGCACTGCTGCCAGTCGGCGCCGTTCATCCGGAGCACGCACTCCTCGGCGCCGCCCACTCTCAAGCGCAGCTCGGGAATCGTGCCGCAGAAGACGATCGCCCCGGACCGGATGATTGCTATCCGGTCGCACAGCTGTTCGGCTTCCTCCATACGGTGGGTCGCGAGCAGCACCGTGCGTCCCGATTCGCCCGACAGCTTGTCCTTGATGAGCTGCTTGAGGTCGTTGCCCGCGAGCGCATCGACGTTCTTCGTCGGCTCGTCGAGGAAAAGGACCTCAGGGCGCGAAAGGAGCGCTCGAGCGATCGAGAGTTTCTGACGCATTCCCGACGAGTAGCTGTAGAACATGTTGTCCGCTTCGTCGGCGAGGTCCATCAGGCGCAGAACGTCGTCTATACGAGCTTGCGTATCCGCCTTGGGAACGTTGGCTAGCGAAGCGAAGAACTCGAGGTTCTGACGGCCGGTAAGGCGGTAGTAGAAGCTGCGCTCCTCGCTGATCGTGAGTCCGATCAGCTGCCGGACTGCCTGTTCGTCCGCCACGACGTCGTGGTCGCACACCCAGGCCCGCCCGGACGACGGCTGGAGTAGCGTCGTAAGCAGCTTGATGAGCGTCGTCTTGCCCGCCCCGTTCGGGCCGAGAAGTCCGAAGACCTCTCCCCGGCGCACCTCGAGGGATACGTTGTCCACAGCCGTGATAGGCTCAGTGATGGGCGAGCGCATGAGCAATCGCCGAAGACCAGCCGGTGGCCGGTAGACCTTCGTGAGGCCTTCGGTTCTGAGTACGTGGGTCGACTCGCTGCGCATGCGCTCGCCCAAAGCCTATGACGAACGGCTGACGCTGGTCGGGTTCATCGTGCACCCGCCGCCAACGCCGTTCCTGTTCGACCAGACTGCTCCGCAGAAGTTCATGTCGCCGAGTCCCGGCACCTTGGCGCAGCCCACGGCACGGGTCTCAAACTCCTGCCTGCCGGTGATAGCCGGCCTTTCATAGGTGGGACGTTTCATCCTTCTGCTCCCTTCTTTCGAGCGCGTGCCATCCGGCACACGCTGGACGACGGTCTTGTCGCGTCGCCGTTCTCGACGTAGTTGAGCCCCAGGCAGAGGCTGCAAAAGCCGAGGTCGGGACAGTCTCGACAGGTGTCGAGCTTGGACATGGTGAGATCACGGATGGCAGACGCCTCGGGACTGCTCCAAATCTCCGAGAACGGCTGCTGTCGAAGGTTGCCGATGGGCATCGGCCACTGCACACAGGGCAAGACGTCTCCGGCGGGCGAGATGGACGCGGAGTCCCTACCGGCGGCGCAGAGGGCCGTGTCGAGATCGAGCGCGCCGCGAAGCTGGGAAGCGTGGACCACGTTCGACAGCTCCGTGTCGTCGATCGAGTGGGATGTGGGACTCAGGTCGCCGTCATTTCTCGGTGTGACCTGAGGATCGAACTGCGCGTACGCGCCGAGTTCGTCGGCGAGATCGCCCACTCCGCCGCGTACATTCACGTTCTCTTCCATGAGCACGCATTTGAGGTGCGTCATGATGCCGCGGTCGTGGAGGAGCTGCAGCGCACGCACCGACTTGTCGAAAGAGCCGCGGGCCTTTGTCACCGCCTCGTGAATCTCGGCCGTTGGGCCGTAGACGCTCACTCCGACGTCGACCGGCTTGATTCGTGCGATGCGGTCGGCCGCCTCCTCATCGATGAGAGTCCCGTTCGTGAACAGGCGTATGGCGAAGTGACGGTCCCGCGCGTGCTCGAGTACCTCGAACAGGTCTTGGCGGAGCATGATCTCGCCACCGGTGAACGTGATGAACAGCGTTCCCGCCTCGGCAAGCTGGTCCAGCACGCCTCGCACCTCGTGGGTATCGAGCTCGGGCCGCTTGTCGGCAATGACGTAGCAGTGGAAGCACCGCAGGTTGCAGCGGTGAGTGAGCTCGAAGAGCACGTTGATGGGCGTGTTGCTCTCACGCGCCCCCGTGTCTAGAACGGCTATGCGAGGCAGGGTGCCGCTCATCGAGCGCTGGCCTCACGCTCGTACTTCACGAGGCCTTCGTCATGAAGGCTGCCGAGAAACTCGGACACGTGTTCCTCGGCCTCGTCCCGCGAGACTTCGTACGCCTCGGCGAGCTCTGCAGCGATAGCTCCGATGCTCTTCTCGCCGTCGAGGCGCTCCCACACGAAAGCGCCGGTACCGTTAAGCGAAAGGATGTTCGCGGTGGTAGCGCTCACCACGATCATCTCGCCGTCGACCATCCGCCATGCGGAGCCGTCGGCCCTGTTCGGAACGTCATGCGACATACTGCTCGACCTCCTTGTCGAGAAACGCGACCACGTCTGCTGTTGGCTTGAAATAGAACTCGCCGCGGAGGTTCGCCTCGACCAGGTCGCCTGCGCGGTCGAGCACCGCCGGTGTGAGCCGCTTGGGTCCGAAGAAGAAGACGCAGCCGAGAATCTCGAAGAGCGCCGAGGAGAGCTGCGCGGGCCGGACCTCGTGCTGCGGCCCCTTGCGCAGGAGGTAGATCCCACCGACCGGACGCCGCTCGAGCACGCGACCGGCCACGAACTCGCCCCAGAATGGGGTGCTGTAGGCGACAAACTCGTCGCCGCTGCGACGAACCGCCACGAGCTCGTCGCTCAGTACGGTTGGGAAGCCGAGGCTGCACAGAGTCGTCTTGCCGGCCTCGGACACTCCCACGAGCAGCACCGCCTGATCGCTCGACGCGACGGCCGCTGAGTGAAGCAAGAGCCCATCGCCATCGGCGAGCAGAATCGAGTAGATGATTCGCAGGAAGCTGTCGAAGCAGTAGAGGTTGTCGTTCACGACAACCTCGGCCCGCCCGTGTCCCACGTCGAGAGTCGCCTCAAACGGATTGTCGAGGCGCAGGATCTCGAAGTGGTTCTCCGAGGTCTCGTCGATGGTTATCACCGGTTCATCCGCCTTGGGCAGTGCGCCCATGATCGGTGGTCGCACGCGTACTCTGGCGGTGATGCGAGGCGGGTCATCGCTCAAGAATGCCGAGTAGCGCATCGCGACAGCTTCGCCGAGCGGCTCCTTCTCGAGCCCCTGGAACTCACAGCAGATGTCCGCAATGGTCACCCTCACCGGTCCATCCCCGCCCCTTCTGTGGCACGACTGTCCGATTGCGACCGCCGCGCGATCGTCTTGGCACCCCGAAGCCCAGAGCGAACCTTCGGATGCAGCCCCAGGAACGCCCGAACCGCCGACTGGAGACGGCGCAGAGGAGAGTTCGGAGTCCAATCACCACCGGGAGTGCGGACTCGGGCCACCTTGCCGATTACCGCGTCCGCGCGTTGCCGGCCGTCGTCGACAAGCAGGCCGTCGCCCGCTGTGAGGTAGTCGGTGATCCGTCCGGAAGCGCTGTCGTGGACCACAGCGATGACCCGATGGAGGCACACGCAGGGTCCGCGCATGAAGGCGATGATGTCGCCAGCTCGTGCCGGCACGTCGCCGAGAGGCTCGAGAGTCACCGAGTCGCCATCTTGGATCGTCGGGAGCATGCTGATTCCGCGCACCCGAAAGGTGGCGGGGCAGCCCTGCTTCAAGAGATCCGCTACGAGGCCTCCCCAGACCTCGCTCGAGCGAAGTGCCCCCGAAACTTGGGTGTGCTCGGATTGGACCACGGAGGTCCCGTTGCAGTTGCCACTCAAGGCGTGCCCCCTCTAGCGCTGGCAATCAATGCACGCCCGACAGCCGCCGCGATATACGACAGTTACCGGCCACCGGGCGAAAACCCGCTGTAGCCGCTCTTTACCCTCACTGCTTCAGACAACATGCCTGTTGACCTGCGGTTTTTCCTGTCAGTCTCATCCATGGGAAACATCCCCTGTAAGAAGATGTGCGATTCTGAGGAGGTATGAGCACGGCAAACGCCAGCCCCCCCACAGAGAGGGGCGGGCGCGGGTCGAGGAAGGATTTCCTGCCTTCGGGAGCGTTCTGCCGGCCGCGGCTTCTACGCCACCGCGGCGGCGGCACCAACTGTCGCGAGCGCCTGCTCGCTATCCGGATCGAAGAGGTGCATCCGCTCGAGATCGACAGCGAGCTGCGTGGGCTTGCCAGCCTGGGCCTCAGTGCGCGGATCAACCCTCGCGAGAAGCTTGGTCTCGCCGGCCTCGACATGGAGGAAGACTTCGTTCCCCATCAGCTCGGTGACTTCCACTCCGACGTCGAGGGGGACTGCGTTGATTCCCGTCGGCGTGAACTGAGCGTCATGGATGTTCTCAGGCCGTACGCCAAAGAGCATCTCGCGGCCGATGTAGGACTGAAGCTCCGGAGCTCGGTCGCGCGGCACTCTCATGGTGAAGGTGTTGCCCTTCAGGTCCATCGCGCCGTCGGCAGAGTCCACCCGCGCCTTGAAGAAGTTCATGGCCGGAGAGCCGATGAAACCGGCGACGAACACGTTCTTCGGCCGATCGTAGAGCTCCTGCGGACTTCCCACTTGGTGGATCTCGCCCGCGTTCATCACCGCGATTCGGTCGGCCATCGTCATGGCTTCCGTCTGGTCGTGAGTCACGTAGACGAAGGTGGTCCCTAGCCGCTTGTGCAGCTTGCTGATCTCGGCACGCGTGTTCACGCGCAACTTCGCATCGAGATTCGAGAGCGGCTCGTCGAGCAAGAAGACTGCAGGCTCGCGCACTATGGCGCGCGCTAAGGCGATTCTCTGGCGCTGGCCGCCCGAGAGCTGGCCCGGCTTTCGTTCCATCAACTGCTCTACGCCGAGTGTCTCGGCGGCCTGCTTCACTCGGCGATTGATCTCGTCTTTCGGCAGCTTTCGCAACTTCAGGCCGAACGCGATATTGCCGGCGACGGTCATGTGCGGATACAGAGCGTAGGACTGGAAGACCATTGCGATGTCGCGGTCCTTAGCAGGCACGTCGTTAACGCGCCGCTCGCCGATCAGAATGTCGCCCTCGCTGGCTGGCTCGAGGCCGGCAAGCAGCCGAAGGGCGGTCGACTTCCCGCAGCCGGAGGGTCCGACCAGTACCAGGAACTCCTTGTCGGTTATCTCGAGCGAGAAGTCCTTGAGCGCCCGGACCTCGCCATAGCGCTTCACCACGTGATCGAACAGTACTCTGGCCATCAGCCCTTCACCGCCCCTGCAAGAATGCCCTCGACGAAGTAGCGCTGCAGCGCGAAGAAGATCAGCAACGGCAGCGTGACCGAGATGAACGCTGCAGCAGTGAGCAGCTGCCAGGCGCCGCCGAAGGAGTTGACGAGGTTCGATATCGTGACAGTCATCGGTGCGACCGTCGCAGAACCGCCCAGATAGACCAGTGCGATCAGCAGGTCGTTCCAGACCCAGAGGAACTGGAAGATGCCGAGCGCGGCCAGCGCGGGCACAGAGAGCGGCACGACGATCCGCCAGAAGGCCGTGAAGTGAGAAGCGCCTTCCAGGAACGCCGATTCGAGCAGGTCTTTGGGAAGCGCAATGAAGAAGTTGCGTAAGAGAAAGACCGCGAATGGTAGTCCGTACGCAACGTGAGCTATCCACATCCCGGTGAAGGTGCCCGTGAGTCCCACGGTCGCGTACATCCGCAAGACCGGAATCAGGGTGAGCTGTAGCGGGACCACGAGCAGCGCCACCACGAGCAAGAAGAGTGCTTCACGCCCCCGAAACTCGATCCAGGAAAACGCGTAGGCGGCCAGCGCCGCTACGAGAATCGTGAGAAGGGTCGCCGGCACCGCGATGATGAGACTGTTGAGGAAGCTTCGTGCCATCCCCTGGGTGAAGAGTACCTGCCGGTAGTTCTCCAGGTTCAGCGTGGACGGCGAACTCAGTGCCGTCCACCAGCCGCTGGTGGCTATGTCGCTTCCCTCTCTGAACGAGCTGACGAACAGACCGAGTGTCGGGATCATCCACGCGAGACACACCGCAATGATGAGCACGTGAAGCGGGCCCCTGGACACCGCCCGAGCGAGGCGCCCTGTATTCGTGGTCGGCGCATTGGCGGTTGTCGCGGGTGCCTCTGCCGTAGCCATCTCATTGCTCCCGTCGGAAGCGTCGGAGGTTGAACAGCGCGAGGGGGAGGATCGCAGCCAGCAGCACGACGGCTACGGCGCTCGCCCGGCCGAAGTTCCCGAAGGTGAACATCTCCTTGAACATGCGGTTCGCCAACACGTCCGTGTCGTAGTTGCCGAAGGTCATGACGTAGACAAGGTCGAAGACCTTGAGCGAGTTGATGATCAGGGTCACGCTCACTACAAGGAGCACCGAGCGAAGCATCGGCAGAATGATGAACCAGAAGATCTGGCGCTCGTTCGCCCCATCAACGCGAGCAGCCTCGATGATCTCGGAGGGTATTCCTTTCAGACCCGCCGAGACAACCACAAGCGCAAAGCCCGTCCACATCCAGATGCCAGACGTAATCAGCGCGAAGTTGTTGACGTTCCTGTTGGTGATCCACGCTACCGGGTCACCGCCAAGCGCAGTCACCAACGCGTTCATCACGCCGGTCTGTGCGAATGTGGCGGGTTGATAGATGTACATGAACCGCCAGATGACGGCCGCGGCCGTGAACGAGACCGCCATCGGCACGAAGATGACCGCCTTGGCCACGGCCTCGTATCGCACATGGTTCGTGAGCACGGCCAGCAGCAGGCCAAGAGTCACCGTGGCGCTAGTGAACAGGAACAGCCAGAGCAGGTTGTTGCGGAATACGGTGAGCGTCTGCTGGCTCGTGAAGAGATAGGTGTAGTTCTTGAGTCCGACGAACTGCCCCGAGAGCGGATCAGTGAAGCTCAGGACGATGGTGCTGATCGTCGGATAGACCAGGAACGCGCCGAGAAGCAGCCCCGCCGGCGCTAGGTACAGCCACGCAACGCTGAGGCGTCTCCCGGGACGCGCACTTGCCGAGACGTCGGGGCGGCCGCTAACCGGCCGCCCCGCGCTCAGTTCTTTACTGCTGGGCGCCATATGCGTCAGCAGCTGTGGACTCGATCTCCTGGAGGATTTCGTCGAGCTGGTCCGGGTTCTGGACGTAGTCGATGATTCCTCCGAAGAATGCCTGCTGGACTTCCGCCGGCATGAGGTCGTCGGCGTCGAATCGAACCGGCTCCGCCTCGGTCAGCTGCTGCGCAGCCTTCTGGGCAACCGGATCCTGATAGGACGATGCATCTACCGACTTGTTCGGGGTCGTGAATCCACCGGCCTCAACCCACGGCTGCCACGAATCGCCCTGCGCCA
>DATHUB010000322.1:0-3218 GCA_035462695.1 Coriobacteriia bacterium
CGCCTCGCCGACTTGTGCGAGCAGCTCGTCCGTGTCGAGCGACTTGACCAGCATGTCTTTGACGACTCCGAGGGCATCTCTGAACCGCAGCTGGCGTTCCGTATCCGTGACGTCGACGTGGATGCCCGCCCATCTGGCGGAGCCGTCGCGCCCGGAGGAGAGGCGAACCCCCCTGCACAACAGGTGCCGGTACGAACCGTCGCCAGAGCGCACAACGTGCTTGGTGTCGCGAATATCGCTGTTGGCCAGGGTATGGTGCCACGCCGACGCTGCCTGCCTGCGGTCCTCGTCCGAGGGAAGGAGGTCGAGCCAGGCCCAGCCAAGCAGGCTCTCTTTGTCTCGACCGGTCATCTCCGCGAAGGAGTCACTGACGTATGTCAGCGCGCCGTCCTCATTGGCGGTCCACGTACCGAAGGGAAGCAGCTCTCCAATCGAGCGATACATGCGTTCGGATTCTGAGACCTGTTCCTGCGCCTCGATGAGGTCGGAGACGTCAAACCCTACTGCGATTATCCCGTCGAGGCGGCCGTCCGTAAGATCGGGAACGAACAGCACCTCCCAATGCCGCTCGGGCCCGCTATCGGGAGACGAGGTCATCATGAAGCTGCGTTGCGACTTGGTGGCCAGGACGTCTTCCAGTCCCCGAGTGGCCTCGTCGTCCGAGCCGAACACCTCTTGGATGTGACGGCCTACGATGTCCTCTTGTGAGCGGTGGAGCGCTTCCGCCGCGGCCTTGCCGCAGAGCCGAACAACCAGATCCGTATCGAGATAGCCCATGGGGACCGGCACCACGTCGAGCAGACGCAGAGCGAGATCGACATGCGATTGGTTGTCAGGTCGCAAGGACGCTGCCGTCGGCTCGGTCATCTGTGGACCCCCTGCCCAATTGCTACTTACCCGTTGATGGTTCGCGCACGTGCTCAGAATTCGGCTTTTTGCCACCGCACTTGGGTGTCAGAACCGACTGCCGTTCCCGGGTCATTCGAGCGACCAACTCACGCGGAGAGGAACGATTCTTGCTTGCAAACGCAATGGGGCGTTCTTCAAGGAAGAGAGAGCGATGGGTTTCAAGGGGAGATCAGCGGGTTGTGCGCTGCTGCTAGTAAGCGGCGAGGACCTGTCGTTCGTGTGGTCCAACGAAGAGTACCGCGACCTGTTGGATGAGCCGAACGCGACGACGCAGCTCGAGGGGCGGCCACTCTCGGAGATAGCGCCGCTCAGCCACGCCACCCGAAGCGCCAAGCTGCGCGAGGTGCTGGCGACGGGCGTGCCGCAGGAGGGTGACGACAGACTCTTCAGCGTCGAGGACGGATCGACGCTTCAGCACTGGACCGCGTATCGGCCGATCCCGAATCACGTTCTCGTCGCGATCCACGTGCAGCCCGGGAGCTAGGGCCGGGCCGATCCGTGCGGGCGATCGTGTGGCCCACGTGCACAGCGCGGTGTCGGGCCTACCCTCCGATCACCAAGCTGAAGCTGTAGGCGATGAGCGCACCGATCTGCGTGAGCGTGCCGGGAGCCTCGACGGCTTCGGCTGCGACGGCGGGAACCGTGACGAGTTCGCGCCCGTCTTGGCGGTAGGTGATCGTGCCGAGCTTCTGGCCCTTGGCCACCGGCGAGAGGACCACGGCATCGAGGTCGACGTCTCGCTCGACAGGCCTGGTCGTGTCGTACTTCGCGACTGCCGCGGTGCTCGGGGCTGCCTTCGCAACCACCTTCTTGTCGGGATAGCCGGTCACCTGGACGGCTCCGACGGTCTCCTCGGCAGAGGCCTTGGGCTTGGCGGCGACGGCCGCGACCGTGTCAAGCACCTTCGTGCCCTGCACGATCTTGACCGAGCCGAGCTTCTGGCCTGCATACACCGGCACGGTGACGTTCGTCTGCATCGAGGCCTTCCGAGTCACCTTGCCGAGAAGATCGAAGACGGGGGTCGACTTCGTCTCGGCGAAACGGGCGCGCACCTTCTGCTGCGGATCGCTCGAGACCGGCACGACGCCCGCTGTCTCGGTGACCGAGTAGAGCTGCCTGATCTTGTAGTGCTTGAAGCCCCAGTTGAGGAGCGTCTGTGAGCTCTTGAAGCGGCTGGCCGAGGTGGGCGAGCCGAGGACGACCGACGAGAGTGAGATGCCGTCGCGCCGCGCGTAGGCGACGAAGCAGTACTTGGCGTCGTTGGTGAAGCCCGTCTTACCGCCGCGCATGCCTTCGACCACACCCAGCAGCTGATTCGTGCTCTTGATCCAGCGGGTGCGGCGGCTCTTGTAGCCCGGGAACTTCACGCTGGGCTTGGCCACGATCCGTCGGAACTCCTCGATCTTCATCGCCTTCTGGATGAGCTTCGCCAGATCGGTCGCCGAGGTGTAGTGCCCCCTCGCGTCCAGTCCGTGCGGGTTCGCGTAGTGGGTGTCGTCGAGGCCGAGCTGGGCGGCGCGCGCGTTCATCTTGCGGGCGAAGGCCGGCACGCTCCCGCTCACGTGGATCGCGAGCGCGGTGGCTGCGTCGTTAGATGAGCAAACGAGCGCGAGCTCCAGAAGCTTACGCACGGTCACCTTCTCGCCGGCCTTAAGCCCGGTCGCGTAGGGCACGTTGGCTGAGGTCTTAGTGATCTTCACGACGTCGTCGAGGTCAGCGTTCTCAAGGGCGAGAAGCCCGGTCATTACCTTGGTGGTGCTCGCCATCGGGCGGCGCGAGGCCGAGCTGCGCGTCCAGAGGAATCGGCCGTCGGTGTCGATGAGTTCGCCCGCACGTGCCGAGATGTCCGGGGCCTGAGACTTCGGGATGTCTCCCGAAGACAGACGGACGCCGGCGACGCGGTCGGTATCGAGCTTGGAGGCGAGGGCGGTTGCCGGAGCGGCCGAGAGGCTGCTGAGGACGATCGCGCCCGCGAGGGCGGTACGAAGAAACGCGTTGCGCACGGCCCGGGGGCCTCGCGACGCAACGGTGGATGTACGTGAGTCTGTGCTCGGCATCCGCCGTCCTTCCTGTCACAACGCACTGGACGATCATCCCAGTACGTACTGGATTATTGCACCTGCTAATCAGGCGGGCGCAATACGGTCGCACCCGACTGGTGCTAAGCGAAGTCCATGCCTTAGCGGCTGGCTTGCAGGATGGGTACTGTGAGCTGGGTAAAGAGGCGTCGCGAGTGGCAACAGGAAGCTGGCAAAGACTGCTTCGTTACCCCTGCGTCCATAGATGGAATCCAGTCATTGTCCGTTGCA
>DATHUB010000323.1:0-6645 GCA_035462695.1 Coriobacteriia bacterium
GTCAAGGGGCTCCCGGGTCCGGCCGAAGCCGCTGGTGGACCCGCGCTTTCCGGGCGCGACGGAGAGGCGGTCTGCAAGGCCCTTCAGAAGCTCGGCCACGACCCCGCGCTCGTCTTCTTCACGCTCACTCGGCCTCAGGCCAACATGGCTCCAGAGGCGCGCGCGAGGCGCGTGAGGCTGCAGCTTGAGGCTGTCGACGCGCCCCTCGTGATCGCGCTCGACCGACCTGCCGCCGAGGACATAGCTGAGGCGTTCTCGATGCCGCAGCTTCCCTCTGGAGCAGAGGTACGCGCGTGCGGACGGCGATTCGTCGCCTGCGACGGCCTCGAATCGGCTCTCGACGACGATCGCGCGAAGCGGGCAGTCTGGCGGCAGCTATCGGCCGCCGTCCTCCAGCCGCCCGCGTTCTAGTCCTCGGCAAGGCCCTCTCGCCGGATTTGGCGGCAAGAACGACAAGGGACGCCCGTGGGCGCCCCATTCAGATCATGTCGCCGGCGGTGGCCGGACTTACTCGTCTTCGATCTCCGAAATGGCGCCCATAGGGCACTCTTCCATGCAGGTAGCGCAAGCATCGCAGTCGTCGTCGTTAACGGGGTCTGCGACGTCCGAGACGATTTCAAGAACGCCGTTCGGACACGCGTCAACACAGATGCCGCAGGCCGAGCAGTCGTCCTCATTGATGATAGGGCGGGGCATGTACATCTCCTTCACGTGCTCCGGTCTACGGCCAACTGCCGCCGTATTTCGTGCGTACCATACAGACCCCTCGCGAGCGTGTAAAGACCGGCGATGCTCTTAGCGGCACTCGCCGCGCAACGGTTACTCGTCGTGACGGTCTGGGTAACAATCACAGAGTCATTGATACGAAACTTGATAACGACGTTGTCATATCCTAAGATGCGCGAGCAGGGTATCTGTTGACCCTAAGGGAATCAGCAAATGGGATCCACGAAGAGGTGGATCCATTCGAAAGAAGGAGCGAGCCACATGGCTAAGGTACTCGGTATCGACCTCGGTACCACCAACTCGGCAATGGCGGTGATGGAGGCCGGCGAGCCGTCCATCATCATCAACGCTGAAGGCGATCGCACCACACCGTCCGTCGTCGGCTTCCGCAAAGACGGCGAGCGTGTCGTTGGCAAGGCGGCCAAGAACCAGGCGGTAACCAACCCCGAGAACACGATTAAGTCGATCAAGCGTTTCATCGGCCGCAAGTTCGAGGAGACGGTGAGCGAGCGCAAGACGGTCGCCTTCAACGTCGTCAAGGGCCATGACGGCCGAGCGTCCGTCCACATTGAGGACAAGGACTACACGCCCGAGGAGATCTCGGCGATGATCCTGCAGAAGCTCAAGGCCGACGCGGAGAAGTACCTGGGCGAGACGATCACGCAGGCCGTCATCACGGTTCCGGCTTACTTCAACGACATGCAGCGCCAGGCAACCAAGGACGCGGGGAAGATCGCCGGACTCGAAGTCCTGCGTATCATCAACGAGCCTACCGCCGCTGCACTCGCCTACGGCCTCGACAAGGGAACGAAGGAGCACACCGTTCTCGTATTCGACCTCGGCGGCGGCACGTTTGACGTCTCGGTGCTCGAGCTCGGCGACAACGTCGTAGAGGTGCGTTCCACGAGTGGTGACAACCACCTCGGCGGAGATGACTGGGACCAGCGCGTGATCGACTGGCTGGCCGACAAGTTCAAGTCGGACAGCGGCATCGACCTGCGCGTCGACAAGATGGCCCTGCAGCGCCTGAAGGAGGCCGCCGAGAAGGCCAAGATGGAGCTCTCGACCGCACAAAACACTCAGATCAACCTGCCCTTCATCACGGCGGACGCGTCGGGACCGAAGCATCTTGACTACGGTCTCACCCGCGCCGAGTTCGAGAAGATCACGAGCGATCTGCTCGACCGCACCAAGCACCCGGTCGAGCAGGCGATCAAAGACGCCGGTATGAAGGCGAGCGAGATCGACGAGATCATCCTCGTCGGCGGTTCGACTCGCATGCCCGCCGTGCAGGAGGCCGTGAAGAAGATCACCGGCAAGGACCCGCACATGGGCGTGAACCCCGACGAGGTCGTCGCGGTCGGCGCAGCCATCCAGGGCGGCGTTCTCTCGGGCGAGTTCGGCCAGGAGGGCATTCTACTGCTCGACGTCACCCCGCTCGCACTCGGCGTAGAGACGCTAGGCGGTGTCATGACCAAGCTGATCGAGCGCAACACGACGATCCCGACGCGCAAGAGTGAGACCTTCACGACTGCGGCGGACGGTCAGACTTCAGTCGAGGTGCACGTACTGCAAGGTGAGCGCGACATGGCGGCCGACAACAAGACCCTCGGGCGCTTCCACCTGATGAACATCCCGCCGTCACCGCGCGGCGTTCCGCAGATCGAGGTCGCGTTCGACATCGATGCCAACGGAATCGTAAACGTCTCCGCAAAGGACCTCGGCACAGGGCAAGAGCAGAAGATCACCATTACGGGCACAACAGCCCTCTCGGACGACGAAGTCGACCGCATGGTGACCGACGCCGAGAGCCACGCCGATGAGGACCGCAAGCGCAAAGAAGAGGTCGAGATCCGTAACACCGCCGACAGTCTCGTCTACCAGACCGAGAAGGTTCTGAAGGACATGGGCGACAAGGTGCCGGCAGACACTAAGACCGCCGTCGAGACCGAGATCGAGGCCACCAAGAAGACCCTCGAGGGCACCGACGTTGATGCGATCAAGGCCGCGTCGGACAAGCTTGCCGAGGTCTCGCTCAAGATCGGCGAAATGGCCTACCAGCAGGCCCAGGCCGAGCAAGCGGCGGGAGCCGAAGCCGAGGCCGAAACCGCTGCATCAGACGAAGACGTTGTCGAGGCCGACTACGAGGTCGTCGAGGACGAGGACAAGTAATCATGGCCGACGAGGATCGGGACTTTCCCGGAGTTGGTGACGACGCCTTTGGCGCGACCGACCCGGACATGGAGATGAAGCTCGGCGCCGAACTCGAGTTTCGGGGCGACGTGCTCGAAGCGGACCTTGCCGCCGCACAGCAGGAGGTCGAGGAGTGGCGCGACAAAGCCGCGCGCGCTCAGGCCGAGTTCGAGAACAGCCGCAAGCGCCTCGAGGCCAGACACTCCGACGCACTCCTGCGGGCGAGCGAGCGAGTCGTGTTCGAGCTGCTCCCGGTCGTCGACGACCTCGAGCGAGCGATCGACCACGTGATGGCAGAGAACCCGGAGTCGGCCGAGGGCATCATCGCCGTCCAGCGCAAGCTGCTCGGCGTGATGGACAAGGAGGGGGTCGGCCAGATCGACCCCCTCGGCCAGCCTTTCGACCCCGCCAAGCACAATGCGGTGCAGATGCAGGACAGCGATGAGGTGCCCGACCATACAGTGGTAGCCGTCTTCCAGAAGGGCTACGAGATGCACGGCCGAGTGCTCCGGCCCGCCATGGTCGTGGTCTCCACGGGCGGCCCGGAGGCCGGGAAGTAGGCGTCGATGGCGCCGAGCGGGAACTACTACGACATTCTCGGCCTGAAGAAGGACGCCTCGTCCGACGACATCAAGAAGGCGTTTCGCCGGCTTGCGCGGAAGCACCATCCCGACGCGGGCGGTGACGAGGAGAAGTTCAAGGAGATCAACGAGGCCTACGAGGTCCTCTCCGATTCCGAGAAACGAGCGCAGTACGACCAGTACGGTCAGTACTTCGGCGGCGGGATGCCGCCGGGCGCACGCGCAGGCGCAGGACCTGGGCCCGGTCCAGGCGGTTACCGGGTCGACCAAGTCGACCTCGGGGACCTGTTTGGCGACATGTTCTCGGGCGGCGGATTTGGCGGCGCGGCGCGAGCGTCAGCCACCCAACCGCGCCGAGGCCGCGACGTGCAGGTCGATCTCGATCTCACCTTCGATCAGGCACTCGAAGGTACGTCGACTCAAGTGCAGCTCGAGCGGGCCGAGAAGTGCTCGGTCTGCGGCGGTTCGGGCGCCAAGCCGGGAACGGCGCCAGTCACGTGTCCCACGTGCGGCGGGAGCGGCCAGGTGGCCCAGGGGCAGGGCATGTTCGGCTTCTCCCGTCCGTGTCCCCGCTGTGGGGGGGCCGGCACCATAATCGAGAACCCCTGTGTGGCGTGCCGCGGCAAAGGCAGTGTCGTGCGACTGAAGTCGGTCACAGTGAACGTGCCCGCCGGTGCGACCGACGGCGGCAAGCTTCGCTTCAAGGGCAAGGGCGAGGCGGGCGTGAACGGTGGTCCCTCGGGCGATCTCTACGTGCTGACGCACATCAAGCCGCACCGCTACTTCAAGCGTGAAGGCGCGGATGTGACGCTAGAGCTGCCACTGACGCTTGCTGAGGCCGCGCTGGGGACCGAAGTTCAGGTACCGGTTCCTTCGGGTGGCCGAGTCAAACTCAAGGTGCCTGCGGGCACTCAGCACGGCAAGGTGTTTCGTCTTGCAGGCAAGGGTGCCCCGAAGCTCAAAGGCGGTGCCTCAGGTGACCTGAAGGTGAAAGCGAAACTCGTCGTGCCTAGTGAGCTCTCCGAGCGCCAGCGCGAGATCCTTGAGGAGCTTGCGGAAGCGACCGGGGACAGCGTGCGAGAGCATCTTAAGTAGCGAACAACAGCGGAGTCGACGAGGAGCAGCAATGAAGAGTACGGGCAGAAACCGGCCCCTTTACATGATCAGCGTGGCGGCTGAGCTGACCGGCGTGCACCCTCAGACCCTGCGCATCTACGAGCGCAAAGCGCTCATCTGCCCGCAGCGTTCTGGCGGCAATACCCGACTCTACTCGGAGTCGGATATCGACCGTCTCCGCTTCATTCAGCACCTCACCCAGGATGAGGGCATCAACCTCGCAGGCGTGACTCGCATCATCGACATGCAGCGGGAGATGGAGCGCATGCGCATCGAGCTCGAAGTGACGCGCCAACGACTCGCGCAGACAGAGCGGGCGATCGTGGCCGAGCGGAGCGCTCGGCAGACCCACACCGCACTCGTCAGGGTCCGAAGCGGCGCAGTGGTTCACAGGAGGGGCTGACCATGAAGAGGTCGTCGACTCCTGCGCCCTACACGGTGCGCATCATCGCGAACCCTATGGCCGGCCGAGACGAGCCGTTCTTCGGTCCTCTTGCAGCCGCGCTGGGCGACGCCGACATACGCTGGAACATCGACGTGACGAATGCGCCGGGGGAGGAAGCGGCTCTTGCCCAGCGCGCCGTCGACGAGGGCGCACGCATCGTCGTGGCGTTCGGCGGCGATGGAACGGTCTCGGCGGTGGCCCAAGCCATTGCTGATAGAGACGATGTTGCGCTCGGCATACTCCCCGGCGGCACGGCCAACGTGTTCGCTCGGGAACTCGGGATCCCGCTCGATCTCGAGGGTGCGGCGAAGCTTCTGGCGGGGCCGCATGAGATACGCGCGGTGGACCTCGGCGAGGCGACGCTCGACAACGGAGAAGAGCGAGCGTTCCTCCTGCGTGTGGCTGCCGGTCTTGAGGCCAAGCTTGTCGAAGAGTCGCCGCGGGAGGAGAAGGAGCGGCTTGGGGAGCTCGCCTACGTGCTCTCGACGTTGCGTCAACTCCCCGGTGCGGAGGTCGCTCGGTATCGAATCACCAGCGACACAGGGCAGGTGATCGAGGCCGACGGTCTGTTCGCGACGCTCACCAATGCCCGCGCACTCGGTATGGGCGACGCCGCCTACCCCGATGATGTTCGGCCCGACGACGGCGTTCTTGACGGAATCATCGCGCCTTCCGCGATGACCCAACTGGCGGGAGCCGCGGCAGCAGCGGTGACGGGTAGCGACAACCCGGGGCTCGAGAGAACGACTGGTCAGGCTCTCGAGCTCTTCGCCGATCCACCGCAGCGTGTTTCCGTCGACGGGGAGGTGCTTGGCGACACACCGGTGCGAGTGAGGGTGCGCCCCGGGGCCGTCCGCGTGATCGTGCCGCCGGCCGACAAGTCGCACGCTCAGGACTAGCGTGCTGCGCACATCGGAGGAATCTGCAAAAATGTCGTACAGGCTTTGTAAGGAAACTACTAATTCGGCACGTTCTGCGCTAGACGGGACGACAGCAGGAACTGAAGTGGCAGCCCGGCAGCCGTCGCTTCATCTCGGTGGGAATCCGGAACCTGGTCAGAGGAATTCAAGACAAGGACAAGGGCATGCGATTCGAAGAGCTCCTGGATGCAATACGAGAGGGACGGTGGTTCGTCCCGCTGTCAATCGGAATACTGGTGGTGGGGCTGGCCGTCGTACTGGTGGTCGCCTGGCCCCAGATCAAGCCGAAGCCGCGGCCGCAGGCACAAAGCCTCTCCACTGTCGTGACTCAGCCGGAAACGCAGGAGACCGACGCCGACCTGAAGCCCGTTCCCAAAGAGACTGCTGCCGCGATCTACGAGTCACTGGGCGTAGAGGACACGAGCAAGACGACCATCCACTGGGAGGACGCGGAGCAGAAGGTGATCATCGTTCGCCTTCAGGAGGGCGCCCTCAACTGGAAGGAATACCAGTTCGTCGAGAAGGACGGTACCTGGGTCCGCAAGTAGCGGAACGCCCGTCCACGCATAACCTGCGACTCTTCTCGGCGAGAGACCCGAGGGGAGAAGCAGCATGAGGCTCGACAAACTCACGATCAAGTCGCAGGAGGCCCTCGAGGCCGCCG
>DATHUB010000324.1:0-2308 GCA_035462695.1 Coriobacteriia bacterium
GGCGACCTCCTCCATCGCATCGCGGTCGAGCACGCCTCTACGAGCGAACGGAGCACGATGGTGATCACCCAATGCGATGTTCTCGACGAGATCGAACTCGAGGATGAGACCACGGCGATGACGGTCCTCCGGCACGTGCGAGACACCCGCGGCGATGGTCTGCGCCGGTGTCTCCTGGGTGATATCGCGGTCGCGCAGCAGCACCGAACCTGAAGCCGGTTTGCGCAGGCCCATGATGGCCTCGACCAGCTCTCTCTGCCCGTTGCCGTCGACGCCCGCGATTCCAACGATCTCGCCCGCGTGAACGGTGAATGCAACACCACGAAGCGCTTCGAGCTTGCGATCGTCGAGCACCTTCAGATCTCGGATCTCTAGCACGGGGGCCCCTGGCGTCGCTGGTCTCTTCTGGATATCGAGAACAACGTCGCGACCGACCATCATCCGCGCGAGCGACTCCTCATTGCACGCAGCAGGCGTTGTCTCTCCGACCACCCGGCCTCCTCGCATCACTACAATGCGATCCGAGAACGCCATGACCTCCTGAAGCTTGTGGGTGATGATGACTACCGCAAGGCCTTCTTGCACGAGACTTCGGACGATCTGGAAGAGCTCCCTGACTTCTTGGGGAGTCAGCACAGCGGTCGGCTCGTCCAGAATCAGGATCTTCGCATCCCGATAGAGCGCCTTGAGGATCTCGACGCGCTGCTGCATGCCGACGGACAGGTCCATGATGCGTGAGTCCGGGTCGACCCGCAGGCCGTAGCGTCCCGAGATCTCGGTCACCCGCTTGCGCGACGTATCCCGATCGATAACGCCGCCGATACCGACAGTCGGCTCGAGACCCATGACGATGTTCTCGGTGACGGTCAGGGGCTCCACGAGCATGAAATGCTGATGCACCATGCCTATTCGAAGCGCGATCGCATCGCGTGGCCTTCGAATTTGAACGACCTCGCCGCCGACCGCTATCTCGCCCTCATCCGCAGCGAGCAAGCCGTAGGCGACGTTCATGAGCGTGGACTTGCCGGCGCCATTCTCACCGAGAAGCGCGACCACCTCGCCAGGCGCCACGGAGAGGGAGACATCCTCGTTCGCGAGAACACCCGGGAAGCGCTTGGTTATGTGACGAAGCTCCAGCGCAGCAGCCGCGCCGCTCGGAGCGGCGGATACAGGACAAGCAGGGGCCGATTCGTCGGCGGCCATTTAAGCTCCCGTCGCTAAGTCGAACCCGGGACGGGCGCGAGACGCCCGCCCCGGTTCTCGAGTAACGAAGCCCTACTCTGCAGGCACGGTTACGGTGCCTGCCACGACATCGGCGCGCGCCTGCTCTACGGCGTCCTTGATGTCCTGCGGCATTTTGCTGTCCCAATCGTGGAACGGGGCGAGACCCACGCCCTCCTCGGCGAGGCCGAATACCCTGTTCTCTCCACCCGCAGCGGTTCCGTCAACTGCGGCCTTCACGGTGTCGAAGACGGCGTTGTCGACACGCTTCACGGCTGAAGTCACGATCGTGTCGCCCGGGTTCGTGAGCGTCTCGTACTGGTCGGCGTCCACACCGATGAACAACGCGTTGTTGTCCTGGCAGGCGCTGAACGTGCCGTTGCCTGTCTGGCCAGCCGCTGCGAAGATGATGTCTGCGCCACCCTCGATCATTGCCTTGCCGGCCTCGGCGCCCTTCTGCTGGTCGGTGAACGAACCAGTGTAGACCGCTTCGACCTCGATATCAGGATCAACGGACTTGACCCCCGCTTCGAAGCCGATCTTGAATCGCTGGACAGCGGGTACCTCCATGCCGCCAACGAATCCGACGACCTTCTGGTCGTTGATGCGGTCGTCGACGTCGGTCTTGGTTGTGAGCATGCCCGCCACAACACCGGCGAGATACGCAGCCTCCTGCTCCTTGAAGTTCAGCCCAAGAGTGTTTGGCTGCATCTCTTCGAAGAAGATGTCGATGCCGCCGAATACGACGTCACTGGACTGGGGAGCGACCTTGCCAACCGCATCGGTCATCAAGAAGCCGACGGCGAAAATCGGGTTGTAGCCGGCGTTCACCAGCTGGGTGAGGTTGTTCTCATAGTCCGTCTGCTCTTTGGACTCGAGGACCTGGATTTCGACACCGAGCTCATCCTGTGCACGCTGGAGACCGGCATACGATAGATCGTTGAACGACTTGTCTCCGAGACCTCCCACATCTGTGACCATGGCGGCCTTGACGTCGGTCGTCGGAGTCTCTGTGGTCGTGCCCGTGGGTTCTGGCTCCTCCTGCGCACAACCGATTGCCAGCGACCCTACGAGCGCGATAGCCAGA
>DATHUB010000325.1:0-5852 GCA_035462695.1 Coriobacteriia bacterium
CCACGCGAGGACGCCTGACGCCGGCTTGCCAACTCCATACATCCTCCACGCCCGCGGCATCACGGCGTCACATCCACCAGCAATGATGGTTGTAGCCCCCCGCGCTTCGCGCGATACAAGCGGGTGCCCAGCACAGCCAGATCCGTCAACTCGACGTGGAGGACTTGGAACATGAACGAACACACGAATGGCTCGAACGAGACCGCTCCAACCGCCCCGCTCCCCCCGCAGACTGCGGTGAACGCGCCGCCCGCCCCGGAGTGGGCAGACGCCGGACTTCCGCCTGTTCCTGAGCGGTCGCACAACCCGATGCCCACGGGGGCCAAGGTGGCTCTCGCCATCGGCGCACTCGCCCTCGTTGCGATGGTCTCGTTCGGTGCGGGCTGGAGCTCGCGAGGTGTCCTCTCCCGTTTCACCGGTGCCCACATGGCTCGTGCCCAGCAGTTCAGTCCTGACGAGTTCGGAGCAAGGGACAGCCAGACCTACGACGGCAACTCCTTCCGAGGCTATGGACGCGGACAGGAAATGCCGCAGGGCCAGCCGCAGAGGCAACCCGAAGCCTGTCCCGGTTACCCCGATGGCCCCTCTGGATGGAACCAGTAGGCGGACCCAATTAACCTAGCCCCCCGCCGTACGGCCCCGGTCTTCTGATCGGGGCCGTCGTGCGTGGGACCTAGACACGCTCCGCCGGTGGAACATACTCACCTTGGGGGTGGTCACGTGAAACAGGCCGTAGGCCTCATCGCCGGCGTTCCCACCGAGACGATCGAGTGGCTGACGGAGCCGGATAATCCCGCGGTCGCCGTTCTCACCCGACGGCGGTTGCTCGGCGAACCCGACTCCGCGGCGACCAGGGGCCTCTGGGAGCGGCGCAACGATTACGCCCCGGTGAAGCGCATCCTCGAGGCACAACTGCCCGACGGGTCGTGGGCTCCACCACCACGGGACTACAAGAAGTACGAGGGGAGCCTCTGGCAGATTCACTTCCTGGGAGAACTGTGGGCCGATGGCACGGACCCACGGGTAGCTTCGGCAGCGCGCTACGCATTCTCTCGGCAGCTCCCCGACGGCTCTTGGAGCTGCAGCAACGGACGGCCGAGCGGCTCGATTCCCTGCCTCACTGCGAACGTCGGCAGAGCGCTGGCCCGCCTCGGCCACGCCGAGGACGAGCGCGTGGCCTCGGCGCTCGGTTACTGCGTCGATCTCTATCGCCAACTTGGCGTGGTTGATTGTCCGTTCGGCATCTCGTACCAGCTCAACGGTTACTGCCACATGCTCACCGTGAAGACGCTGCTGTTTCTCGCCCAGGTGCCTGAGAGCCTCTGGCCTGAGGGTGCGCACGAACTGCGCGACGCATGTGTCGCCGAACTGAGAGACAAGCAGGTCCTCAACTGCCTCCCCATCGAGGCGAAGGAGTTCGGCGAGCTCATCTACTCCACGCCCTCAGAAGAGCGAGAAGGGGTTCGCAATCGTTTTCTGGCCGAGCACGAGCCGCTCACCTACAAGTCCAAGCCGGGATGGCATCGCTTCGGCTTCCCGCTCTCCTACAACTCCGACGCCCTGGAGGCACTCGCGGCGCTTGCCGCCATCGGCGAGTCCCGCCGGCCGGAATACGGGGCCGCGCTGGGCTTGGTCGAGCAGTCGGCCGACGGCCGCATGCGATGGACGATGCGAAACTCGTTCAACGGCAAGATGCTCGCCGACATCGAGGCGATGGGGAGGCCGAGCAAGTGGCTCACGCTCCGGGCGCTGGAGGTTCTGCAGCACTTCGGAGATCAGGATCCTGCATGAGCGGTGCGCCGAGTCCCGACTCTAACCCAGCCGCTCGGCCACCTCGGGCACGAGCGCATCACGCTCGATGGGCGGCAAGGCCTTGATGGCTGCCCAGATCTCGGGACAGTGGGCGTCCTCAGGCATGTCGAGCACCTGACGTAGCGCTTGGTCCACCGCCTTTCGGCTCTTCTTCTCCGACGGAATGCCGAGCTCGTCGAACAGCCAATCCATGTGCCGCATGTAGCAGGTCATGAGTCGCTCCCCTCGGCCGGTACGGTGAGTTCCAGCAGGCAACGGTCGCTGCCCGCGCACGCCTGCCTGTCGAGGAAGCGCAGCGTCAGACCAGCCCCCTCGAAGGTGCCGAAATCGACGGCCGAGGCGATGTCGCAGAGTGTGTCGACCTGCTCGGTGTCGTAGCCCGCGCGCTGCCACGTGTCCTTGTGAACGCACGCGTTCATTCGGAGGATGATGCGACGGTTCTCGAGATCGAGCTCCTCGATGCTCGGCTCGAAGATGTCTCCGCCGCTGGCCGATCCCTCGACGAAGAGCCGGCCGATCTCTTCGAGGTCGCTGCGCGCTGCCGCCGCCCGGTAGCGCTCGGCGATCTCCAGGCCGCGCCGATAGATGGCGCGCTTCATCAGCGCGGCGGCCTTCTCGGCACCCAGCTCCTCCTCGAGCACGTCGAAGAGGTGGGCGTGCATGAGCGCTCGGTTCGCGAAGGCCTCCCGCGTCTCGGCCCGCGCCGTCTCAAGCGCCGCTTCAAGCTCCCGTTCCCGATCGGTCATGGGGACTCCCTTCGGTCGCGTGAGCAAAGCCTAGCACCGCGGCGAACGAGGTGCGCGACCGGGTACGTCGAAGATACGAGAGGTCCGACCAGTAGCCGCAAACGACCGATCCGGAGTCCCCTTGCTCGAAGTCATCGTCTTCGTCTGCGGCGCCGCTCTCATGGGCCTCGAGTTTCTGGCCGCACGGATGCTCGCTCCCACGCTCGGGAGCTCGTTGTTCGTCTGGGGAAGCGTCATCTCGATCGTCATGGTCGCGCTCTCGCTCGGCTACTGGCTCGGCGGCGTCATCGCGGATCGCCGAGGTACCACGCGCACCTTGGCGCCCGTGATTGCCGGCGCCGGCGCTTTCGCAGTCTTGATTCCCTGGCTGAACGGGCTTGTGCTACCCGCAGTCGCCGGGCTCGGCGCCCGCGGAGGCTCGCTCGCCGCCTCGGGAGCCGTCTTCTTCGCGCCGTCGCTGCTGCTCGCCATGGTGTCGCCGCTCGGCGTGCGTCTGGCCGCACGCACGGGAGTCGATCACATCGGACGCAGCGCAGGTCAGCTCTATGCGATCTCGACGGCGGGAAGCATCGCGGGAACCATCGCCACCGCCTTCTGGCTCATCCCCATACTGTCTCTCGACGGCCTGGTAGTCGCAATCGGCTTCACGCTGTTCGCAACCGCCGCTCTGTCGTGCGCACTGCCGCTCGTCTACGCCGAGACACCGCCGATGGGCAACGAGTCGTACGCGCGGACGTCCGGACGAGGCTGGCTCTGGCTGACCGTCGCCTGCATCGTCTTCGGTGCGGTCGTCGGGATCGCCACCGTCGTACGTCCGCTGGACGACGGCGCGAACCGGCTGACCGGTGAACGCGAGCTGTTCCGCAAGGACACCCAGTACCATCGGCTGGTAGTCACCGAAGACGACGAGGAGCGCGTGCTGCGCTTCGACCGCAGCCGCCAGAGTGCGATGTCGCTCGACGATCCCTACGAGACCAGCTTTCGGTATCCCAACTACTTCCACCTCGCGCTCGCGGTTCAGCCCGAGGCGACTCGGACGCTGGTCGTCGGCCTTGGCGGCGGTTCGATCGTGAAGCGGATGTGGCGCGACTACCCGAGCATGACTATCGACGCGGTTGAGATCGATCCCATCGTGGTCGACGTCGCCGAGAAGTACTTCGAGATGCCTGCCGATCCGCGCGTCCGGGTCATCACGGAAGACGGCCGCCGATATCTCAACTCCACGCAGAAGACCTACGACATCATCATCATGGACGCGTACTACGCGGACTCCCTTCCCTCTCACCTGACCACCGTCGAGTTCTTCGAAGAGGTGAAGTCGCATCTCGCCCCCGACGGCGTGCTCGTCTACAACGTGATCGGCTCGGTCGAGGGTGACCGCAGCCGGCTCGTGCGAAGCATGTACAAGACGGTCGGGAGGGTGTGGGAGAACGAGTGGGTCTTCCCGATACGCTACGGCACCGACCGCGTCGCCGACCAGAACCGGAACATCATCGTGCTTGCGAGTGATCGCGAACTGAGTCGGCGGGAGTTGCTCTCGCGTGTTCGCTCGCGTGTTGACGGTCAGGTCACGGTCCCCGGATTCGAGTCGTTCGGGCGCGATCTTCTCGGCGAGCAGCTGCCGGTGGGTGACGTGCCGCTCCTGACGGACCAGCACGCGCCGACGGACTCGCTCATCGAGGTCAACTGAGACCGAGCGAACAGTCGGATACGCGACTATCACGTCGCTCAGATCGAGGAGATTGAGCAGAACTGGCTCAGCCGCCGCTCGTGGCTAGTCGATCGGGGTGTACTTCTCCTCGAGCCGTTCGAGCATCTCGTGGAACTCTCTGTGCCTCCCGGCGCCGATCACGTCGCGCTCGATCCGCTCGTAGCCCTTTTCGAGTTCTTCTTGGGCCACCTGGGGAAGGGTCGCATCGGCCGGATCGAAGCACTCTCTCTCCTCGAGCACGATGTGCCCGCGCAGAAGTGCCGAGTAGTCCGAGATCGCCTCGGCAAGTTCGGGTCCCGCAGTGGCATCGTCGCAGCTGACCCGATCAGCAACCGCGGCAAGGCGAGTGGTGTAGCCACGAGCCGTCTCGTGCTCGGCGAGAAGCCGCTCGATTGCCGCCTCGGCAGACGCGATATTGGCCGCCCTCATGGCGGGAAAGAGGAGCACCTCCTCCTTCGTGTGGTGACACTGGTCGACGAATACGCGCAGGAACTCCATCGCTTGGGCCAAGTCCGCCTGGTCGACGCCTTTCCCAGCGCGTGCCTGCGCGGCCATCACTTCGAGGACATCGAGCATCCGTATCACCCCGACATGCTCGGCCCTTAGGTCTTGGGTGGCGCGCATTTGGGACCTCCGTCTCGTTGAGATTCACAGGATGGACTTACCACCAAGCGGTCGTGTGCTGTCATCCGCCGACAGGGGAACCATTAGCTGGGAGGTGGTTCACGTGTTCGAAGCGCAGATCAAGACGACGGAACCGCAGACGGTCGCGTTCAAGGTGATGCGCGGTGCCTACGATCAGACGCCGCAGGGTTACGGAGAGCTGTACGGCTGGGTTGAGCGCTACGGGCTGCAGCCGGTCGGCATGCCCGCGGCCATCTACCTGACGATGCCCGACGTGACGCCGATGGAGGCCGCAGAGTGGGAGCTTTGGGCGCCCATCGCCGGGGGAGCCGGCGAGGTGGCGCGTGATGAGGAAGGCTTCGGGGTGAAGCGGCTCGAAGCGGAGACGGTCGCGTCCACGATGCACAAGGGGCCCTACGACGAGGTCGCGCCCGCGTATGCAGAGCTGGGAAAGTGGATCTCGGAAGAGGGCTACCAAGTGGTTGGCCCCCCGCGCGAGATCTACTACTCGGATCCCGAGATCGTTCCGCCCAGCGAGTACCTCACCGAGATTCAGATCCCGGTCGCGAAGACGTAGCGCATCCGCATCCGCAATTGCTTGAGGACTGTTAGCAGAGACGCGCCGTGCTGCCCGGGTGTCGCGGGCCATAGCCGCGGTCGTCGAGCGGCGTCAGCTCCGCTGTCCGCCGATCGCCTCGGCAGTGTCGTCGTCACCGCGCCTTCTGCTGCCGACGACTGAGACCAGACCACCCGTCGCGACGAGCGCGGCGGCGAGCAGCATCCCGTTTCGGAAGGCGTCGGCAGAGGCCTCGGACGTGAGCTTTCGCATCTCCGCCGCCTGCGCCTCCGTCAGCCCCGCACTCTCCGGCGTCACGAACGCCTTCGTCGCGACGCTTCCCACCGCGGTCGCGACCTCTGGCGAGACACCCTCGCGGGCGGTGCCCAAAGCGCCCTGCCAT
>DATHUB010000326.1:0-4787 GCA_035462695.1 Coriobacteriia bacterium
ACGGCGACTACTGGAAGACGGCCGAAGCAAAGGCCGGCAAACAGGAGCCCACTGAGTTCGAGTCAACATGGGCCGGTGACGACTCGTTCACCGAGTTCGCAGAAGCACAGAATCTGAACTACACGGTGAACAACTCGGGGCCGAGTCCGTGGATCACCATCATCACGTCAGTACTGCCCATCCTGTTGCTCGTGTTCGTCATGTTCTTCTTCCTGAACCAGATGCAGGGCGGCAACTCGAAGATCATGAACTTCGGCAAGGCCAAGGCGAAGCGGATGACCCGCGATCAGCCGAGGATCACGTTCAAGGACGTGGCGGGTGCCGACGAGGCGATTGAAGAACTCCAGGAGATCAAGGAGTTCCTCGCGAACCCAGGCAAGTTCCAGGCGCTCGGCGCCAAGATTCCGAAGGGCGTGCTGCTCGTAGGCCCTCCGGGTACCGGTAAGACGCTGCTCGCACGCGCGGTGGCCGGCGAGGCGGCAGTGCCGTTCTTCAGCATCTCGGGCTCCGATTTCGTTGAGATGTTCGTCGGTGTCGGTGCGTCCCGCGTTCGCGATCTGTTCGAACAGGCGAAGGCGGCTTCTCCCTGCATCATCTTCATGGACGAGATCGACGCGGTCGGCCGCCAGCGCGGCGCCGGCCTCGGAGGCGGGCATGACGAGCGCGAGCAGACGCTGAACCAGTTGCTGGTCGAGATGGACGGTTTCGACATCAAGGACAACGTCATCCTCATCGCGGCGACCAACCGCCCCGACATCCTCGACCCGGCCCTCTTGCGCCCCGGCCGCTTCGATCGGCAGATCGTGGTCGACCGTCCCGACCTCAAGGGCCGCCACGGCATCTTGCTGGTCCACTCGCGCGGAAAGCCGCTCGCTGATGACATCGACCTCGAGGTGCTTGCTCGCCGCACCCCGGGCTTCACGGGTGCCGACCTCGCGAACCTCATTAACGAGGCCGCGCTGCTCGCCGCCCGTCATGGCAAGAAGAAGATCGACATGAAGGAACTCGACGAGTCGATCGAGCGCGTGATCTCGGGTCCCGAGCGCAAGAGCCGGATCATCTCCGACGAGGAGAAGCGGATCATCGCTTACCACGAGGCCGGACACGCACTTGTCGGCCACGTGCTGCCGATGACCGATCCGATCCACAAGATATCGATCATCGCGCGCGGTCAGGCACTCGGTTACACGCTCGCGCTGCCGGCCGAGGACAAGTTCCTCACCAGCAAGGGGCAGATGACCGATCAGATCGCGATGATGCTCGGCGGTCGTGTCGCCGAGGAAGTCTCCGTCGGAGACATCACGACCGGGGCAAGCAACGACATCGAGCGGGCAACGAAGATGGCCAAGCAGATGGTCACGCGCTTTGGCATGAGTGAGAAGCTGGGGCCGCAGACGTTCGGCGAACCGAACCACGAGGTCTTCCTCGGCAGGGACTTCTCGGCAAATGCGGACTACAGCCAGGAAGTCGCCTACGAGATCGACAAGGAGATCAGCCGCCTCATCGACGACGGATACGAGAAGGCACGCAAGATTCTCACCGAGCGCAAAGCGCAGCTCGACTTGATGTCCGACGTGCTCGTCGAGCGCGAGACTGTCGATCGCGAAGAGCTCTCGGCGCTGCTCGAGAATCGCTGGGCCGAGTTCGTGGAGCAGGAGAAGGCCACGAAGGGCAGCGAGACCGGCGGCGGGACGCCCGAAGTAGCCGAGACAGAGGAGACTGGGGCGGAGAGCAGCGCGAGCGAGCGAGAGCGGCCTGCGCACGAACCGCCCCCGTCAGCACCGCCCGTGCTCGGCGCGTAGGGCCGAGGCCTCGTGAACCGCGAGGTGCACTACGAGTTCACGAAGCGCTGGGCGGTCGACGAGGGGTTCTCCGAGGAGGATGCCGAGACGATCGCCGCTGCAGACTGGGCTGTGGATGACATCCACAATGTATATGAGAGTCTGTACAACAAGGGGTATCACTTCGCTTGGCTCGGCGCCTATCGCCGGGCCAAGCTTCTCTTTGGTCGGGCGGTCGACGGACGTGATCTCGTTGCCTTGGGCGAGGCCTTGCACTGCATTCAGGACGCCATCGGCCACGGTCAGCTCGGCCATATCGTCCATTGGGAAGGCATCGACCGTTGGGAACGCCGAGGGCCGCGCGTGAGGGAGCGCATCGAGCGCCGTTCGCGGGCTCTACTGGCCGCATACCAGTTGCATGCCGGGAGCAGGCCTGATTCAAGCTAACCTCATTGCCAGCCGATTGATACAATGGCAACCGACACCGGGTGTCGGGGGACACCGGGTCGAGGTTAATGGGGGTGACATGGAGCCTGTCGGAACCACAGCTGCTGAGGCGCAGGCCCTTGGACCAGCGCGCCCTGGACCGGCCTCCTCGGTAAGGACTCTTCTGAACAGGGCTGTCGCCTTGGTGCGGCCTCAGCGTCGCATGTTGCAGGCAGAGCTCATGTCCACCTTGAACGAGGTGGCCGACGCTGTCTCGTCGGCGATGAGCGTAAACGAAGTGCTGGACGTCATCATCGAGCGCGCCAAGCGCATCACCGCCACCGACAAGGCCGTTCTCGTTTTGACCGATGAGCACAGCGGCGGCCTCGACCTCGAGTCCATCGTGGTGCGCGGTCGTCGAAGCCAGCACAGCCAGGAGTGGTGGGAGGCTCGTCTGGAGGACGTGAGCCGCCGGGTATTCGTCAGCGGCGAACCAATCCTCGAGTCGCATCCAGAGCACGCCGCAGTGCTCCTTTGCAGCCCCGTCCTCGTGAAGGATCGTCCCATCGGCCTCATCGCCTCGATCAATACGAGCGATCGGCCGTTCAGCCAAGAGCAGATGGACTTCCTTGCGATCCTCTCGGCATTCGCCGCCTCGGCGATCGAGAACGCACGTCTCGCCGAGCAGAGCCGCTACGTTTTGCTGGCGAGCGAGCGGGACCGAATCGCACGCGAGATGCACGACGGCGTCGTGCAGTCGTTGTTCTCGATCTCGCTCGGGCTCGAGGTATGCAAGAAGCAGGTCTACACCGACCAGACAGCGTGCGCGCGTCGCTTGGACGAGCTCCAGCAGCACCTGAACACCTCGATGGCCGAACTCCGACGCTTCATCTACGACTTGCGTCCCGCGAAGTTGACCGAACTCGGCCTCGTTGGCGCGACCGACTATTGGATGCGCGAGATCACGCTCGGCCGGCCCGTTCGCGGCAGACTGAAGGTCGAAGGGGACGCTCCGCGCATGAGCCCATCCCAAGAGGCGTGCCTCTACCGCGTGACGAAGGAAGCGGTCAGCAACATTATCCGGCACTCAGGTGCGCATGAGTTTGAGGTCCGCATCTTCTACAAGCCCGACACGGTAAGGGTGGAGATCGCCGATCAAGGCGCCGGCTTCGACGCCTCGAGCGTCACCGACAGCAGGGTCGAGCAGATCGGCTTGAGAAGCATCCGTCAGCGTGTGGACCATGAAGGTGGTCGATTCGCCATCGAGAGTAATCCGGGACAGGGCACCACTGTCATCGTTGACCTGCCTCTGGGGGGCACCCACTAATGAAGATCCGCGTCTTTCTAGCCGACGACCATGAGCTCGTGCGCTATGCGCTGCGTAGCGTCATCGAAGCTGAAGGTGACATCGAGGTCATCGGTGAAGCCGGCGACGGCGATGCCGCGATCGAGGGCGCCATCAGAGAGAAGCCGGATGTTCTCGTTCTGGACTTAAGAATGCCTGGGCAGGGCGGGGTTGAGGTATGCCGCCGGGTACACGAGGAAAGCGCGGCGACCAACATCCTCATCCTCACCAGCTTCGACGAGGATGAAGAGCTGTTCGGTGTTCTTGCGGCCGGCGCCTGTGGATACCTGCTGAAGGACACGCGCCCTGAGCGGATTGTTCACGCAATCAGGGCGGTAGCAGACGGCCAGGCTGTCTTCGACTCAGCGGTCGCTAGTCGCATCATCAACGGCAGGCCGCATGGCAACAACGATCTTGACGAGCCGCTCTCAGACCGAGAGATGGAAGTGCTCCAACTGATGGCCAAGGGCATGTCGAACAAGGAGATCGGGCGTTCGCTGTGGATTGGCGAGACGACCGTGAAGACGCACGTCAGCCACATCCTTCGCAAGCTGGGTCAGGCTGACCGAACGCAGGCCGTGCTCGCCGCGGTGAAGGCCGGTCTCGTGCGGCTCGGGCACTAGCCGTACCCACAAATCTCCAGCTCGTAGCACCATCTTTCGTATTAGTACGCGTCATCCCTTGGGATGACCGACTGTTCAACCGTGTCGCCTCCAACCAAACCCGCGTTGGCGGATGGTCAGTCAACCCTGGCTGGGAGAACAATGCTGTCAGGAGCTGACTAGCCGTCGGGAAACGCAGCTCCGCGTGTAAGCGCCGCGGGGCGCGACCGGCGGACTCCGGGGACCGGGGAGGTCTCCAAAGGGGGGAGGTGTTCTAGATGCTTACTAAGCTCTTTGTGAAGTGCCAGAACGAGGAGGGCGCAACCGCCGTCGAGTACGGTCTCATGGTCGCCCTGATCGCGGTCATCATCATGGGAGCTGTTGGACTGCTCGGTACCAACCTCAACACGATGTTCAACAACATCGCTGGCGCAATCTAAGCGATGCGAGGATCACGTCGCTGGCGCGCGCGAGTGAACTCGCCGCGCCAGCACGTGTCTCCGGACAGATCAGGCATCATTGGACAAGAGCGGTGAATGAAATGCGCAAGAGCATGGGGGAGTGCTCGGCAAACCCGAACGAAGTAGGCGCCGCTGCGGTCGAGTTCGCACTGATCGCGGTCGTCTTCGTGAC
>DATHUB010000327.1:0-2080 GCA_035462695.1 Coriobacteriia bacterium
ACAGCCGCCGCCCGCTTGGATGAGGACGTCCGCTCCGGCATCCAGTGCCTCGATGAAGTTGCCAAGGTTGTACTTGAACGGCACGCAGACGAACTCCGGGCTGTGGTTCGTGCCGAGCTCGATCGTGCGGCGCGTGATCGGGGGCGGCAGCATGACGTCGCAGTCGATGAGCTGGGCGAGGTCCTGGATCACGACGGCGTAGTTGCCTAGATGGGGGAACGAGGCAACTGGACGGCTCACGGCCCTCCCTCCCCCGCGGTCTTCAACAGCACCTTGCGTTCGCGCTGCATGCCGAGGATATCGACGAAGCTCTCGAGCCTCGTGCGCAGGCCGCCTTCACCCGAATGCTCGTCCAAGACGAGGGTGATCATGGGGACGTCGCGGACCTTTCGCAGAGCCAGCTCGGTGACGAGAGAGTCGGGTCCGCATGGAAACGTGACGACGAAGACGATGCCGTCGACTCGATCTCTCCAATGCTGCACCGAGCCGAGGAGCCGCAGGTTGTTCGACCACTGCAGTCCGGGAGATGCTTTGCGGCCAAGCCGTTTGGCAAGCCGTGCGGGCGTCGCTTCGGAGTCCACGACTTCGCACCCAAGCTCGCACAGGGTGCGACCGATCGGGGCCCCGATCATCTCGTCGTGAAGGTTGTACGCGTGCCCCACCAATAGAACGCGCGGCTGCTCGCAAGGCCGGGAGTAGACCTGCCGCTGCCGCGCCATCCCGGGCGCCACCGTCTGCCACTCGGCTATTCGCGCGCGAGCAACTGCCGTGGCTGCGGACAGCGGAGTCGCCCCCAGGGAGGTGGCGAGTTCGTAGAGGCCCCGACCGTACCCGCTGGCGTCTTGGGTGATCCCGCCCGCGTCCACCGAGTAGCCGATGATGTTCATGTCGGGGAGGCTGTTGCGCACGACGTCGTAGATGCCCCAGAGCTTCACGCACTCACGTTCGCGCCGACTCTGCGATACGACGCGCGGAACGAGCACCGCATCCGAGCGCTCGGCAAGCCAAGAGACGTGGCCGAGGTAAGCCTTGACCGAGAGGCAGGTCTCGTCGACCGCCAGCCGGCAGCCCTCGGCAAGAATGGCGCGGTTCGTTGGGGGACTGACGAGCGCTTCAACGCCGAGCGAGGAGAGAACGCTCTCCCAAGCGGCGCCGTGGTGCGCGTAGAGCAGCCCCCGGGGTATTCCGACCCGCACGCTCCCGGGCCCCTTTCTTTGCGGGTGGCAGGTACGTACATACCTACCCTAACGCAGGGAAAGCGTCGGGCGCCAAGTCGCAGGGCCTGGGGCCGAGTGGCCGCAGGCGCCGGGCCTAGCGAGGCAGCGGTGCCTCTTGGCCAAGCTCGGTGGTCGCGGCGGCCTCGGTGAGCGGGTGCTCGCTGTGCACGGCCGCACACGACTCCTCGCCGGGGCCGAACAGAAGCTCTCGCTCAGCTCCGGAGAGCGCCGAGCGTGCCTGGTCCCGCAGGTTGTTCACCGAGATGAAGAACTGCCGCATCATCGAGACGAGCAGGTAACGGCCCTTCTCGGTGAGCTCGATGCGCTCGGCGTTATCGACCGAGAATGCCCCGACCGTGCGCATGAACGCCATCTCAAGCGGGAGTCCCTGCTCGATATCGACGCCGAAGTCCTCGGCGAACTGCCGCTTGTCGAGCGACATCCCGAACAGCCGCATCAGGAAGCGGTAGCGCATGCGCTCGCTGCGGCCGAACGGCCTGGTGCTCACCGCTCCGGTAAATCCGGCGTCAACGCGCTCGTTGTACTCGGCGAGCGAGAACGTGTTCACGTAGAGCGAGCCGTCGAGGAAGCTGAAGGCGCCACTTCCGATGCCCACGTAGTCCTCGTAGTCGACGATGTACTCATCTATCATGCCGCCGCCGGTGTGGGAGAACGTCCAGGAACTCGCAGGCGTGAAGGTGTCGGAGAGCGCATCGTTGAGGAGCTTGTAGTAGCGGGCTTCTCGGGCGTAGTCGACTTTGCCGATGGTGGCCTTGAGTGACGCCTCGACGGCCGGAGAAGCCATCAGCGGGTAGAAGGTCGTCTGGTTCGTGCCGGACGCTTTGAGCATCTCGACGTCCGTT
>DATHUB010000328.1:0-3121 GCA_035462695.1 Coriobacteriia bacterium
TGAGGGGGAATCCGCTCGCAACCTCGAAGTAGCAGGCTCCGTGACCGGCAAAATCACGGAGCCTGCGCATATCACGGATCGAGGCCTGGGCGCCGGCTCGCGCTAGAAGGGCTTGAAGAGGGCGAGGAGGACGGCTCGGACTCGCCAGTCGCCGGGCTGGGCGGTGGGCAGCGCCACCACGATGGACTCGTGCCAGAGCCGCGCGATCGCGGACTCGAGCGAGCTCTGGAGCTCGTGCTTGTCGGACGCGAGAACGTGCAACCTTAGGCGAGGTTCGCTGATCACCAGCTGACCTTCGGCGATTTGCTCGACTGGGAATCGCAGGCCGGGTCGCGCGATGAGGTGCACACCGCTCGATTCGACCTCTGTGAGCGTCAGCGGCTTGATGCTGACCGGTCGCTCGCTGCACCCTGTGTGTGTTTCCGTTGCCATGGCGCGCTCGCCTCCTCGGGAGAGTTCCGTTGAGTGTGCATCCATACGCCGGCGAGTTCAGTGACAGAGGTCACAGCTGATCTTCCTGCGAATTTGCGGGCGAGGATCCCACGCGCGTGTGACATCCTTAAGCGAATCGCTCATGCCGTGTGACCGGGGAACCGCCGAGCAATGCCTACGTCAGCACCATCGAGAATCGTGCCTCTGCTCTGCCTCGCCGGAACCGTCTTCTTCTGGGGCACGAGCTTCGCCGCGACCAAGGTCGCCCTCGACAGCTTCTCGCCTATGGCGGTCATATGGCTGCGAATGGCGGTCGCCACACTGGCCTTCCTGCCGTTCTGGAGGCTCGTGCCTCGACCCGAGTACCGAGCCGGTGACTGGCGACTGCTTGCTCTGGCGGCCGTCTGCATCCCCTGCCTCTACTACCTGCTTGAGGGCTTTGCGGTGCGCTTCACCACGTCCGGGCAGGCCGGGGTCATCTCGGCGATCGTTCCGCTCATCGTGGCTGCAGGCGCGTGGATGTTCCTGAACGAGCGCCTCACCTGGCAGGGGGGAGTGGCGATCGCGGCCTCGCTCGTCGGGGTCGCCGTGCTCTCGTCGACCGGGCTCGTGCAGGAGACTGCCCCACACCCCGTGCTCGGCAACCTGCTCGAACTCGCGGCGATGATCGCGGCGGCAGGATCGATGCTCGCGATCAAACACCTCAGCGCACGCTACAACCCGTGGCTGCTCACCGGCATGCAGGCAGTTGTGGGTGCGGTCTTCTTCGCGCCACTTCTCCTCGCGACGCCCTCAACCGACTGGACCGCCGCGACGGCTGCCGCCTGGGTTTCCGTCGCGTACCTCGGCACCTTTGCCAGCCTTGGCGCATTCGGTCTCTACAACACCGCGCTGAAGGGGATGCCGGCGACGCGTGCCGCGCTCTCGCTCAACCTCATCCCGGCGGTCGCGGTGTTCGCCGGGTGGGCGGTGCGGGACGAGGCTATGCTGCCCGTTCAGCTGGCTGCGTGCGCGCTGATCGTCGGTGCCGTCGTATTCGGCGAGGTTGCGGGCCGGGTACCAGCGGAAGAGGACTACCCCCGCTGATGCCAAGTGAGATCCGAAGGTGAACATGCCTGCCCCTGTGTTCGAACACGGTCGCATCGTCGCCGCTCGTCAGATCACTCCCGAGCGCTGGTTGGACGCGCTTCCTGACTCGGTGATGCCGATCGTGCTCGCACCCGGCTCGACGCGGGGTTGGTTCGGGGGGCGGGCGGTGGTTGCCTGGTCGCCGAGTCTCGTCGCCGACGGACTGACGCTGCTTGAGGCGGCCGAGGAGATCCAGCGCTCGTTCGACTCACCGGAGCCCTGCCTCACTGTGGCCTTGTTGCGCTACGAGGGCTCGGCCGTGGTCGCAACCTACTCAGGCGGCGTGGTCAGGACTGCCGAGGGATGGCGCGTGTGGGGCGCACTGGACCCGAACGACGTGCGCGCGCCGCAGGCGGATTGTCGGACTCCACTGCCCGCCGCCGCTCCGCTCGCCGACTGGGTGCGCAGCGATCTCGGCGGCGTCGCCTATCGCGCCGGAGTGCGGGAGGTGGCCGAGGCGGTCAGGGCGGGCAACGTTTATGTCTTGAACCTGACGCGCCGGCTATCGGGCGATCCGATTTCGCGCCCGCGTGACGCGTTCGCCGCGCTTCTCGCACGAACCGACTCCGACATGGCGGCCTACTGGGAAGCGCCGGGCGTTGTGCTCGCGTCGGCTTCGCCCGAGCGGTTCCTCAGAGTCGCGGGTGACCGTGTGGAGGTCTGCCCGATCAAGGGCACGCGCCCCCGCGCCGAGGGCGCCGCGGACGCCGCGATGGCGGCCGAACTCGCCGACTCCGAGAAGGAGCGCGCCGAGCACGTGATGATCGTCGACCTTGAGCGCAACGATATCGGCCGAGTGTGCCGCCCGGGGAGCATCGCGGTCGATCCGCTGTTCGAGGTGGTGGCCACGCCGTACTGCTACCAGATGATCTCGACCGTGTCGGGGCACTTGCGGCCGGACGCCTCAATCGCCGACCTTCTCGAGGCCGCGTTCCCCTGCGGCTCGATCACCGGTGCGCCGAAGATCGCGGCGATGCGGATGATCGCCGCGCTCGAAGCGTCGCCTCGCTCCGCGTACACGGGCTCGCTGGTGGTCTCAGTGCCGGGCGAGTTGGACTCCTCGGTCTTGATCAGGACCGCCGAGTACGCCGAAGGCGGCGTGAGCTGGGGCACCGGTGCCGGCATCACCGTTGACTCCGATCCTGCCGAGGAGTGGCTCGAAACGTTACTGAAGGCGTCGCCCTTCCTCGGCGATTCGCTCCCCCTGGTCGCGTTGAGGGAGACGTGTCGCGTAGTACGTGGCCGGGTCCCGCTGCTCGCTCGCCATCTCGGACGACTTGCGGCGGCAGGGTGCGGTCCCGCTGTTCTGGCGCGCGTCCGAGCGGAGGTGGCAGATGCGCTGAGCATGTACGGCAGCGCGGCGGACTATGGACGGCTCTCCGTGACGGTGAGGCCGACCGGCGACGTGACCGCAGGCGTGACGGATGCGGCTTCGTCGCTCGATGCGCAGGGCGGGCCGGTTCTCATGGCTGTGGAGTCACAAGTGCCGCGACTGCCGACCGGCGCCGCGAAGCCCGCCGATCGGGCCTTGTGGGATGCGGCTCAGCAGCGCGCGGTGGCC
>DATHUB010000329.1:0-11893 GCA_035462695.1 Coriobacteriia bacterium
CGATGCCGCAAGCATCATCAAGCCCGCTCTGGCGCGTGGCGAACTGCAGACGATCGGTGCGACGACCCTCGACGAGTACCGCAAGTACGTCGAGAAGGATCCCGCGCTCGAGCGCCGCTTCCAGCCGATCCAGGTCGGGGAGCCGAGCGTCGAGGAGACGGTCCAGATACTCAAGGGACTGCGCGACCGATATGAGGCGCATCACCGGGTCATCATCACAGACGGGGCGATCGATTCCGCAGCGACGCTCGCCGACCGCTATATCTCGGACCGCTTTCTCCCGGACAAGGCCATCGACCTCATCGACGAAGCGGGCGCCAAAATGCGCATCCGCATGATGACCGCGCCTCCGGGCGTGAAAGAGGTCGAGGACCGGTTGCGTAAGGTGCGCGCCGAGAAGGAGTCCTCGATCGAGGCCCAAGAGTTCGAGAAGGCCGCCTCTTTGCGAGATGTCGAGAAGCAGGTTCTGGCCGAGAAGCGCGCGATGGAAGAGGAGTGGATGAAGCCTGACAACCGTCGTGTTGTCGAGGTCACTCCCAAGGAGATCGCGGAAGTCGTGTCGATGTGGACGGGCGTGCCCGTTACCGATCTCACAGAGGCCGAGACGGCCAAGCTTCTCCGCATGGAGAACGTCATCCACGATCGGATCGTCGGCCAGGAAGAAGCCGTCACCTCGGTGTCCAAGGCGATCAGGCGTGCTCGCGCAGGTCTCAAGGACCCGCGTCGTCCTGCCGGGTCGTTCATCTTCCTCGGCCCCTCCGGCGTGGGAAAGACCGAACTTGCCAAGGCGCTCGCCGAGTTCCTGTTCGGTAGCGAGGACGCGCTCATCTCGCTCGACATGAGCGAGTACATGGAGAAGCACCCCGTCTCGCGTCTCATCGGCTCGCCTCCGGGCTACGTTGGCTTCGATGAGGGCGGTCAGCTCACAGAACTCGTTCGTCGCAAGCCCTACTCGGTGATCCTGTTCGACGAGATCGAGAAGGCCCATCCGGATGTCTTCAACGTCCTCCTCCAGATTCTTGAGGAGGGCCGACTGACCGACGCGCAAGGTCGCAAGGTCGATTTCAAGAACGCCATCATCATCATGACGAGCAACATCGGCGCGCGTGACATCGTGAAGACCACGTCGCTCGGTTTCAGCCCGCACGAGCCGGGCAGCATGTCGTACGCCGACGTCAAGCAGCGTGTCACCGGCGAGCTCAAGACGGTCTTCCGTCCCGAGTTCCTCAACAGGGTCGACGAGGTCATCGTCTTCCACGACCTGACGAGCGATGAGATCGAGCAGATCGTCGACCTGATGGTGGCGCACACGCGCGACCAGCTCATGCTTCACGGAATGTCGATAACTCTGGACCAAGATGCCCGCACGTTGCTCGCCAAGGAAGGCTTCGACCCGACTCTCGGCGCGCGTCCGTTGCGGCGCGCGATTCAGCGTCTCATCGAGGATCCGCTCTCCGAGCAGCTGCTGGGCGGACAGTGGCAGGCTGGGGACGTGATCGAGGCGTATGTGGGCGAGGACGGCACCCTGACGTTCCGAAAGGGCGAGGGCGTTGTGGCCGTTCCGGCTCCTCCACGCCCTGAAGAGACTCCGGCAGCGACGACCTCAGGACCCACTCGCAGGCGCACTCGCGGCAGTGAGAACGCCGGCGGGGCAGCGGGCCAGTAGGCGTGGCGAAACCGAGGAGCGTATGGCGCTGCCAGAACTGCGGAGCGGCGGCACCCCGGTGGACGGGTCGCTGCAGTGAATGCAGCGAGTTCGGCACATATGTTGAAGAGATCGAGCAGCCCGTGGCTTCAGGGCCACGGGCTGCTCGCATAAACGCCTCACCCGTCTCGTTGACGGATGCGGGGGCCCAGGAAGCTCCGCGGGTTCCTATCGGCATCGCTGAGCTCGACCGGGTCTTGGGCGGCGGCCTGGTGCGCGGGTCGCTCGTGCTTCTCGGCGGCGAGCCGGGCATCGGGAAGTCCACGCTGCTTCTGCAAGCGGCGGAGAAGCTTGGGTCGTCGGGCTCGCGTGTCCTCTACGTGTGCGGCGAGGAGTCACCGCAGCAGATCGGCATGCGGGCGAGGCGGCTCGGTGCTACGTCGCCCCTGGTGAGCCTGCTCCCGGAGCTCGACATCGCAGCGGTTGAAGCCGCTGTGCGCGACAGCCGACCGGACGTGCTCGTCCTCGACTCGATTCAGACCGCATTCGATTCCGATCTGGACGGGTCGCCGGGAAGTGTCGGACAGGTACGAGCGTGTACCGCGCGCCTCATGCGCCTTGCGAAGGACTTCGGGGTCATCACCTTGATCGTGGGTCATGTCACGAAGGAAGGGGCGATCGCAGGGCCGCGCGTGCTCGAGCACATGGTCGACGCCGTGCTCTACTTCGAGGGCGACAGGGACCACGCGTTTCGCATAGTGCGCTCGGTGAAGAACCGCTTCGGCTCCTCCAGCGAACTCGGCATCTTTGAGATGACGGAGGCCGGGCTTGAGCCGGTGGCTTCTCCGTCGGCGCTCCTGCTTGCCGAGCGCACCGAGCCGGTATCCGGTTCTGCGGTGATGGTGGCGATGGAGGGAAGCCGCCCGCTCCTCGTGGAGATCCAAGCGCTCGTGACGCCGAGCTACCTTCCGGCGCCGCGCCGTCTCGCGACGGGCATAGAAACGACCCGCCTGCTGCAGGTTATCGCGGTCCTCGAGCGCCGCGCCGGGGTCTCGTTCGCTGGCCAGGACGTGCTCGTGTCGGTCGCAGGAGGCGTGCGGATCGCCGAGCCGGCAGTCGATCTTCCCCTTGCGCTCGCGCTTGCGTCGGCTCTATCCGACGCTCCGATGCCGTTGGACGTGGCTGCTTTCGGCGAAGTGGGACTGACCGGGCACGTTCGCCCGGCTCCACAGGCGGCCGCACGGGTGAAGGAGGCTCGTGCTCTCGGTATGAGTACCGCGCTCGGAGCACGTCCGTCCGGGGGCAGCGCAGTCGCTTCACTGAGGGAAGTAGGAACAGTCGCCGACGCGCTCGCGGCACTGCTCCGATAGGGTCCGGCGGGGCCGCTGTTTTCGACTCTATGCGACAGTGGCAGAATCGTAATAAGAGATGAGGGGTGAGGGGCTCAAGTGGCGGACGTTCGCAACCTCCAAGAGATCATGGCAGCGGAGCTGCGCAAGGTGGCTCCGGGTACCAGGCTGCGCGAAGCTCTCGACATGCTTACGTCGGCCCGTGCCGGTGCGCTGATCGTCGTCGGTGACATGCCGGCTATCGAGCACATATGCAACGGCGGCTTCACCATCGATATGCCGTTCACCCCGCAGAGGCTGTTCGAGTTGGCCAAGATGGACGGCGCCATCATCCTCGACGCAGACAGCGACCGAATCCTTCGAGCCAACGTGCACCTGGTGCCCGACCCGGCGCTGCCGACCTCGGAGACCGGAATGAGACACCGGACTGCCGAGCGTGTGAGCCGGGAGACGGCGGCTCTGACCATTGCCATCTCACAGCGGCGCAACGTCGTGAACCTGTATCTGCAGGGCAGACGTATCACTCTTGACGACATCGAAGTGCTGCTCGCCAAAGCCAACCAGGCCATTCAGACGCTGCAGAACTACCGGCAGCGTCTCGATGAGATGCTGGAGCGGCTGACGCTGCTCGAGTTCCAGGACCTCGTATCTCTCGAGGACGTCGCCGAGGTGCTCGCGCGTTTCGAGATGGTACGCCGAGTGCAGCGCGAGGTGGCCCGGTACACGCTGCAACTGGGCACCGAAGGAAGGCTCGTGCGCATGCAGATGGACGAGCTGGCCGCCGGTGTCAGCGAGCAGTACGCACTTGTCGTTCGTGACTACGCAGACGATCCTTCTCCGCGTCGGGTCGCGACGGTACGCGAGCGCCTTTCTGAGCTGACTCCCGACCGGCTGCTTGAGGACGAAGCCATCGCCCACGAGCTGGGCCTGACGCTGGGCGAGCACTCCGAGCAGCACATGCGCGCGCGTGGCTATCGCGCGCTGGCGCAGATCCCAATGCTTCCAGGAAGTGTCGTCGGTCGCATCGTCGAGCGGTTCGGCAACCTCAACGAGATCGTGCGGTCGAGTATCGAGGATTTGGACAGCGTCGACGGGGTCGGCGAGAGGCGTGCTCGCGCCGTGCATCTCGGTCTCGGCCGAGTGAAAGCCCACGTCTCGGTCTAAGGGCAGCCGCACGTCACGCCGATACTCCTGATGTGGCACCGGGTCGGCCGGTGCGAGAGGAGGTGGGGGCGCAGCGGCAGTACGGCCGCTTTCGCCAAGCCCATGATCCAGGCAATCACCCGTTTCGTGTTCGTCGCGGCGGGGCTGGTGGGCGGATACGTGATCACGAAGGTCGTCGACTGGCAGGCTCAGCTCGGACTTGCTCCCTCATACGTCATCTTCCTATTCGTCATTCTCGGAGCAGCTATCGGGTTTGTCCTCGGCGGTATCGTGGGTCGGGAGTTGACCGGCGCGTGGCGGCGGACGGAAGTCCGTCTGTCGGAACTCGCTGGTGTCGACCTCGTCCTGGGAACGGTCGGCCTTGTCGTCGGCCTCCTCGTCGCGTTCCTCGCGTCACAGCCCTTACGTCTGCTCGAGCCCACGTCGCTCGCTGCAATCGTCACCGTGGTCATGTACATCGTCGCCGGCTACATCGGGACGACCATTGCCCTCACTCGCAGGCGCGAGTTCGTCGCTGCGTTTCCTCGCTTCGCGCCGACCGAACACGTCGCGATGGAGGATCGGCTCGTGGCGCTCGACACCAGCGCTGTGATCGACGGCCGTTTCGTCGAGCTTCGCCGCCTGGGATTCCTTCCCGGCGTCCCGAGGGTGCCGCGGTTCGTTCTCGCCGAGCTGCAGACGCTCTCCGACTCGGCGGACGACACCCGGCGCGCCAGAGGGCGCAGGGGACTCGACTTGCTCGCGACCCTGCCGGATGACGAGAGCGTCGGCGTCGTCGAAGTCGACTACCCGGAGCTCGCGGGTGTCGATGAGAAGCTCATGAGGCTGGCCGTCGACGCCCACGCCACCATCGTGACGGTCGACTACAACCTCACGAAGGTCGCCAACGTCCGGGGCATCGACGTGCTGAACCTCAACGAAGCTGCGGCCGCGCTGCGTCCGACGTTCCTGCCCGGTGACTCGCTGCCCCTTCGAGTGCTCAAGGCGGGCAAGGAGGCGGGCCAGGGCGTGGGCTACCTAGAAGACGGAACCATGGTCGTAGTCGCCGACGGCCGCGCTCTCGTGGGCACTGAGGCCGAAGTTGAGGTGACATCAGTCCTCCAGACCTCCGCCGGACGTATGATATTCGCGCGGCCTTCCAGCTCGGCCGCACCAATGTTCGACGGACCAGTGGAGGCCTCTGCATGACGACTCACTCAGCGACCGCCGCCGTCGTCGTCGCAGGCGGGAGTGGCGAGCGCTTCGAGCGCCCCGAGGGAAAGCAGCTTGCACCTGTCGCCGGGTGGCCCGTCCTGTGCTGGTCGCTGCGCGCACTCGACGCGGCTTGGCAGATCGGCCTCATAGTCGTCGTCTGCCCTGCAGACAGGCGGGAAGAGTACGAAGCAGAGGCCGTGACACCGTTGGGACTCGCGACGCCGGTCGCTTTTGCGGTTGCAGGGAGCACTCGGCAGGAGTCGGTGCTGTCAGGGCTGGCTGCGGTCCCGCGTGAGATGACCGTGGTCGTCGTGCACGACGGGGCAAGGCCCCTCGTCACACCGGACCTGATCACCGGTACGATCGAGGCGCTCGAGCGAAGTGGTGCTGACGGCGCCATAGCGGGTCACCCGTCGTACGACACCCTGAAGCTCGTCGAGAGTGGGGTCGTGGTCGAGACTGCTGATCGCGAGCGCTACTGGGCAGTGCAGACGCCTCAGGCGTTCAAACGGTCCGCCTTGGAGAACGCTCATCAGGCAGCCGTCGCGGACGGCTTTGTCGGCACTGATGATGCGTCCCTGGTCGAGCGAGCGGGGGGCCGAGTGGTGGTGGTGCAGGGTCCGCGGGACAACTTGAAGGTAACGGTCCCCGAAGACCTCGCTTATGTTCAGGCCGTACTTAATCACCGCAGGGAAGGGCTGTCGTGAGAATCGGACTCGGCTACGACACACATGCGCTAGTTCAAGGTCGCCCGCTCGTCTTGGGGGGCGTCACGATAGCGCATGAGTACGGGCTTGCGGGCCACTCGGATGCCGACGTGCTCACGCATGCGCTTATGGATGCGATCGTCGGTGCTCTGCGTGAGGGCGACATAGGCAGGCTCTTCCCCGACACCGACAGCGCCTACGCCGGTGCGGACTCACTGCAGCTCCTCGAGCAAGTGGCAGATCTGATGCGGCGGCGCGAGTTCGAACTCGTGGACGCTGACTGCGTCCTGGTGTGCGAGGAGCCGAAAGTCTCGCCGTACCGCGAACAGATGCGAGAGAACCTCGCGTCGGCGTTGGGCGTGGCCGTCGAGAGCATCGGCATCAAGGCAACCACCACCGAGGGCCTCGGCTTCGAGGGTCGCCGAGAGGGAATCGGAGCGTATGCCGTTGTGCTGCTCGAGGCCAAGTAGGGGAGACTCCTCCTGCTAGACTGATGGGACGCCAACCGGCGGCAGTCAAGACTATTCGAGCAGGCAGGGATGTTCGGCCGCATCCGAGAAGACATACGCGCAGTGCGCGAACGCGATCCGGCGGCAACGTCGACCGCTAGCGTGCTGCTGAACTACCCCGGGTTGCATGCCATGTGGGCGCATCGCGCCAACCACTGGCTCTGGCTACGGGGTCGTCACGGACTGGCTCGCTTCGGGTCCCAGTTCGCACGCTGGCTCACGGGTATCGAGATCCACCCGGGGGCAACGATCGGGCACGGCTTCGTCATCGATCACGGTATGGGCGTCGTGATCGGCGAGACCACCATAATCGGAGATGATGTCACGCTGTATCAGGGCGTGACGCTTGGAGGAACGGGCAAGGAGTCGGGCAAGCGCCATCCGACGCTCGAAGACTGCGTCGTGGTAGGTGTCGGGGCCTCAGTGCTCGGCAACATCACCATCGGCCACGGCAGCAAGGTCGGAGGCGGGGCCGTTGTGATCGACGACGTGCCGCCGAACTGCACCGTCGTCGGCGTGCCCGGTCGCGTTGTGGTCCGCTCGGGCGAGCGCGTGGAGGCCATCGACCTGCACCACGAGGATCTGCCGGACCCCGTGGTCGAGATGTTCCGTTGCCTTACCCGCCGCGTCGACAAGCTCGATCGCCAGCTGGCAAGCGCGCGCGGGCTTGCAGACGAGCGTTCGGGGGCTGGGGAAGAACCGGTTGAGTCGGAGCGCACGGCCGAGGACGGCTCGGTAGAGTTCGCTTGCCCGGTTGATGACAAAGGGGAGCCGATCAAGGTCGACTTCGAAGGCTGGTACTGGCAGATCTGAGCGGTCCAAACCGCTGTTTCCAAGGGAGAACGATGCGCGTTTACAACACCCTGACCCGAAGCAAAGAGGAGTTCGTTCCTCGAGAGCCGGGGAAGGTCGCCATGTACGTGTGCGGCCCCACTGTGTACAACCACATCCACATCGGAAACGCTCGCACCTTTCTCTCGTTCGACGTGATTCGTCGTTACCTGACGTGGAAGGGTTTCGACGTCTCCTTCATCCAGAACGTCACCGATGTCGACGACAAGATAATCAACCGGGCGAACGAAGAGGGACGCCCTGCCGCCGAGGTTGCGGCCGAGTACACCGAAGCGTTCATCTCCGGGATGCGCCGGCTCGGCGTGATCGACCCGACGAAACGCCCACGCTGCACCGACACGATTCCCGAGATGATCGGGATGATCGAGCGGCTTATCGAGCGCGGTCACGCGTATGTCGTCGATGGCGACGTCTACTTCTCGGTCCGCAGCTTCCCGGAGTACGGCAAGCTCTCGGGCCGCGACATCGACGAGATGCACTCTGGTGCGCGCATCGAGGTCGACGAGCGCAAGAGGGACCCGCTCGATTTCGCACTGTGGAAGTCGTGCAAGCCCGGTGAGCCCCATTGGCCGAGCCCTTGGGGCGATGGACGCCCGGGGTGGCATATCGAGTGTTCGGTCATGTCGGAGGAGGAGCTGGGTCTTCCCTTCGATATCCATGGCGGCGGTGCCGACCTGATCTTCCCGCACCACGAGAACGAACTCGCGCAGTCGGAGGCCGCCACGGGTGTGCCGTTCGTGCGCTACTGGCTGCACGGCGGGATGCTCCAGATCAACGCCGAGAAGATGAGCAAGTCACTCGGCAACTTCCTGCTGCTCAAAGACGTACTCGACCGCTACCCGACGCCCGTCATCCGGCTGCTGATGCTGCAGACGCACTACCGCAGCCCGCTGGACTTCTCAGACACCCGCTTGGACGAAACGGCGCACGCCTACGGTCGCTTGGAGAACCTGGTCAGGAACCTGAGGTGGGCCCACACGCTGGTCGCGCAGGGAACGGGCGCACCGGCTGAGGCATGTAGTGGGCTCAACCTTCAGGTGGATACGGCGCGCAAGAAGTTCGAAGCCGAGATGGACGACGACTTCAATACGGCTGCCGCCCTCGCGGCTGTCTTCGAGCTCGCGCGAGCCGCGAACGTCTTTCTGTCCGAGTTCCAGATAGACCTGTGCCCCGAAGACAAAGATGCGCTGTGCGCCGCTGAGGACACCGTCGTCGAGTTGCTCGGGGTTCTCGGCATCGAGATCGTGCACGAGGAAGAAGGTGCGTACCCGGCCGAAGTACTCGAACTCGCGCGTGACCTCGCGGGGTATGCGGGCTCCGACACGGGCGCCGCGGTTGAGTCTCTGCTCGCCGCGCGTGCCGCCGCACGCACCGAGCGCAACTGGGCGCTTGCCGACGCGGTACGAGACGGCCTGACGCGTCTGGGCTTCAACCTCGAGGACACCCCGCAGGGTGCCCGCGTCACGTTCTCCGGGTAGCGGGATGTTCATCGAAGGAAAGCATGCCGTCGCCGAGGCACTGCGCGCGGGCATGCCTCTCAAGACGGTGTTCATCGCCGAGGGCACCAAGCCCGATCGAATTTCCGAGGAGATCGAAAGGCGGGCTAGGGAGAAGGGGCTTGAGGTCAGGCGCGTTCCGCGTCGGGAGCTCGACGCGCGAAGCGAGCGCGGCGCCCATCAGGGGGTTGCCGCGGAGTCGGCGCCCTTCAAGTTCGCTTCGCTCGCCGACGTGCTAAAGCGCGTGGGGGATTCGCCCAACGCCCTCGTGATCGCGCTGGATCACGTGACGGATCCGGGGAACCTTGGCGCGGTCGCCCGTACGGCGGAGGTCGTCGGCGCCGCTGCGGTAGTCGTCACCGAACGACGGAGCGCCGCGGTGACACCCGCAGCATGGAAGGCAGCAGCCGGAGCACTCGCTCACGTACCGCTCGTGCAGGAGACGAACCTAGCGCGTGTCCTCGAGCAGCTGAAGGAAGCGGGTTTCTGGGTCGCCGGCGCTTCAGAGCAGGCGAAACAGACGGTCTGGGACGCCCCACTCGAAGGGCGCATCGCCCTCGTCATGGGTTCGGAGGGGTCGGGCCTTGCCCGGCTCACACGCGAGCGGTGCGACTTCCTCGTGCGCCTGCCGCAGGCCGGCAAGGTAGGCTCGCTCAACGTCGCCCAGGCCGCGACGGCCATCGCATATGAGTGGTTGCGCCGAGCGCAGCGAGCCGAGACCAGGCGATGAAGCGGCTATTCGTCGACGGCTACAACGTCGTTCGATCGACCCCGCCTTATCGAGAACTTGCGGAACACGACCTCGAGGCCGCGCGAGAGGCACTCATCTTCGACGTCGCCGCATACGCGCAAGGGGAGTGGGACGCGACCGTCGTCTTTGATGGCGGAGGGAACCCGCGCTCGGATGGGCGCCCACACGAACTCGCGGGAATCACGGTCGTCTTCTCGCGATTCGGAGTGAGTGCCGACACGGTGATAGAGGGCCTGGCGCGCAGAGCGAGGGAACGCGGCGAGCACGCAGACGTCGTCACTAGCGATGCGCAGACGCAGTGGACGGTGTTGGGCGGACGAGTCGTCAGGCGATCGTCCGCGGAGTTCTCGGCAGAGCTGAGGCAGGGGCGCGACGAGTGGAGCGAGAGCCTGCCGGCCGGAAGTTCGACCTCACGCATCGAGGACCGCATCGATCCACAGGTTCGGGATATTCTCTCGCGATGGGCAAGAGGCGAGTCGTGATAGGGGAAGAAGTTCCTGCGGGCAAGGTTTGCTAATCGGTTAGCGGCAGTCAAAGAGCGTGCCGACTGTTGCAAGCTCATACTAAGGGAGGATGTCAGTCGTTCCCTTTCTACTTGACCGTCATGCCCGACAGGGCTAGGGTCGAGGCGCGGGTCGCTTCACAGCCCAACTGCCGTGCCGGCGGCAGGAGTACACCTCCTGCAAAAAGTGGGCTCTGCGATACAAGGGGGTGTTGCAGTGAGCGAGCGAGGTCTCGCCACGCACCGGATGCCTGGGCAGCGTGGCGGGGACATGGCTCTAGTACGGGCAGCGCAACAGGGAGACCAAGGCGCCAGCTGTGAGTTGGTAAAGCGCTATAAGGGTCTTATCCGTTGTAAGGCACGTTCGTATTACCTCATCGGCGCGGATCGCGATGACATCATTCAAGAGGGGATGATCGGCCTCTACAAGGCGATACGGGATTACGATCCCACACGCCAGGCCAGCTTCCACTCTTTCGCCGAACTCTGCGTGACACGGCAGATCATCACGGCAGTCAAGTCTTCGACAAGGCGTAAGCACTCGCCGCTCAACGGATATGTGTCGTTGTCACGCTCCGCGTCATCTGACGATGACGGGGAGCGTTTGCTTTCCGACATTCTCGCGGCCAAAGAAGTCTGTGACCCCGCGGAGATAGTCATCGGTGCCTGGGAGACCAACTTCATCCGGACCGGTGTCGTCGACGCGCTCTCGCCATTCGAGGCCGACGTGCTCCGTCTCTACACGGGCGGAAAGTCCTATCAGGACATCGCCGGGCAGCTCGAACGCCACACGAAGGCGGTCGACAACGCCCTGCAGAGGGTGAAGCGGAAGATGGAAACGCAGATCCGTCGTTGCCGGGCACACTAAGAAACGGTGGAAGACGCGGCCCGCGTCATTTACACTGAGCGCCGCCGCTGGCGTAGCTCAATTGGTAGAGCAACTGATTTGTAATCAGTAGGTTGCGGGTTCAAGTCCTGTCGCCAGCTCCATATGGACTAATGCGGAAGGCCCGGCAGATGCCGGGCCTTCGCTGTCTCAGGCTGAAGCCCGCTCTCCAAGCGTTCGGGCGTTCTGCCCGTTGCTCCAGAGGAGCTCGCACACGCTCACGGGGTCGGCGATGTTCTTCAGCTGGTAGTCGCCGTGGCAGTGCACGGGGAGTGTTCGGGGCGCCGCGGCTGCCACGTCTGCCACAGCCAAAGCCTGCCCTCCGTCGGCAAGTGCCATCACTCGCGCAGCGATGTTGAGTGCGTTGCCGATGAAGGGGCGTCCTCTCCGGTCGAGCACGACCTCTCCTTGCGCGATACCGATGCGGATGGCGAGGGGTCTCTCTCCCACGTGGCTTCCGTTGTACTCGTCGAGTGCTCGTAGCATCGCGGCGGCAGCTGTGCACGCCGATGAAGGCTCGTCGAAGGCGGCAACAAGCCCGTCGCCGCCGGTTGACTTGCCGTGCCCGCCGTGTCTATCGATGAGCGGCATGAGCAAGTCGCGGTGTCGCTGGATCGCCTTGGCCGACAGGACGCTGCCGTCCTCCTCGGTCATGCGAGCGAACGCCTTCATGTCGGTGATCATCACCGTCTTGTGTGCGGTGTGTTGAGCGCTCAGCTTGTCCTCGGCGGTGGCGATGAGAGTGAGCAGCTCGTCGACGTCGGCATCCTCCTGAACGACCGTGGCTCCCGCTCCCGCTGCGCTCTCGGGCGCCACCTCAGTCCGTGCCAGGGACTCC